>JAKSOK010000156.1 GCA_024405615.1 Phascolarctobacterium sp. | reverse complement strand
TTATATACATGAATCTAATCTCCTTAAAAAAAATATATATATATTTAATTATATCACTTTAGGGTAATTTTGTCTATAAGCTACCATTGAATAAATACTTTAGCTTATGCTAAAAAATTGTCACGGTAATTGTCACATAAAAGTTATATATTGACAGATGACTATTTTACTATTTTATTGCTAAAACAGAGTGTATTATTTTATGTAACCTGAACTATTCATCGAGTAAAAATTAACATAAATAACACATGCTCAATATTTGTTAACTATATAAATAGGTTTTGCTTAAAAATTTATCACTAAAACATACTGAAAATGGACAGCCTTCCCTCTTGAATTCTAGGCTTAATTTTTTGCGGGTGTCAAGGTACATTTTTGGGTATCAACAAATTCAAGTGTGCCATATTTTCTAATGTCTGCTTAAAAAATATGGTATGGGAACTACTATACATTTTAAATGTTATGTAACGCCCTGATTTTACAATACGTCCAGCAACTTTTATGAACTTGGTTCGAAGGTTTCAATCTGAGACTTAGCATATTTAGCAGTGAATACAAGTCGCTTCATCCAGTTAATGACGTTGTATGCAAGTGCTCTAATAGTTTGTGTGAAAAATACAAAAATGTTTGGAAAAACAAGATCATATAGCGAAATATTGTTCTTAAGCTTTGGGGATATGTCTGGAAAATTGGATAGAAAGCAGTGTGAAAGAAGTATCTAATCTATAGTTCTACTTAATCGAGAGTAAAGCGTGCCAAACTGAAAACAGTTTGGCACGCTTTTTTTATAAGGCAAAAAATGTGGTAAAATAGGTTTGGAAGAATAGGAAAAAGCAGTTTTGTTTTGTCAAGAGGGGTTGAACACTATCTTTTTCCTTGGGAGTGGAGAAAAAGGAAAAGTGCGTAAAATAAAAATAGCATTGGCTTTTGACCAATGCTATTTTCGCTGCTGTAAGATGCAATTCTCTAATACATCATCTAAATCACTATACCAACCAATAAGTTCATACTCAAAGTCACCAAATAGATCGTTTTTCCAGTGAACTATTAGAACATCATAATTTCCTGTTTTTCCATTAGAAAGAACAGGTCTTTCAGTAAGTGGAATTGGTTCCTTGCACATTCTATAGTAAGTTTTATTATATATAAATTCAATACCAATACTTTTTTCACAATCTTTAATCGTGTGTTGGTCATCGAATTCATTATAAAATTGTTCAAGCGATGTATATTCGTTTATTCTCATTTTACTTTAACCCCTAATTTGCATTCTTAGCCAAACAATACTTCGATTTCTTGCTCGACCTGATATATTGTCTTATCATTAAAAATAGTAGCCTTTTTAAATTTATTAACGCATTCCTGAAAATTAGTTCCTGTATAACAATAAGTCTGAATGTATATTTTTGTATATTTCGCCCGGTGAGCAACGCTTGCACGGACTTTTAGCTACACCCTTTCGTCAAAATAGCTACACCTCTTCGCGATAGAGCTTCACTCTCCTAGTAGTCCTTTATAATTAATGTAGCACGTTTTACGTGACTTTAATTATGGAGGTCTAGCTATGGTAGACTATTTAGGTATTCTTAGGCTAAAACATTTAGGTTAT
Organism: Phascolarctobacterium sp.; assembly: GCA_024405615.1. Lineage (GTDB taxonomy): Bacteria > Bacillota > Negativicutes > Acidaminococcales > Acidaminococcaceae > Phascolarctobacterium_A. The sequence goes on along the minus strand of JAKSOK010000156.1, from coordinate 2,670 downwards.
AGCCAACGAAACATTATTAGCAGCTTGCATTGCTCTTGCCACACTATAAAGGATGTTGTAGATGCAGCAGCTGCGCTAAATCTTGAGTGGCCTTTTGACAAGGACATAACTAATCAAGATTTGCAAAATTTACTATTCCCAGACAAGCATAAGCCCAATTCTATGTTTGTAGAACCAGATTATGCTTATGTCCACAAGGAATTAGCTAAGCAAGGAGTTAATCTAACACTCCTGTGGGAAGAGTATTGCCAACAATGCGCTCTCAATAACCAAACGCCTTATATGTACACTCAATTTGCTGTAAAATACAACAAATGGGCTCGCATTACTAAAGCAACTATGCGCATTAAGCATAAGCCTGGTGATGCAATTGAGATCGATTGGGCCGGCGATACAATTCCTTATTATGATTCAGTTACCGGAGAAGAACACAAGGCTTATCTATTTATTGCTGTGCTTCCGTGTAGCTGTTATGTATATGCTGAGGCTGTAGACAATATGCAGACCGAAAATTGGCTAGGCTGCCATATTAATGCTTTTAAGTATTTTGATGGCGTTGCTCGCTTATTAATACCAGATAATTGCAAAACTTCTACTACGGAAAACAGTCGCTACGATACAATTTTGAATCATAGCTACCAAGAGCTCGCAGAACATTATGGGACAGCAATTGTTCCAGCAAGAGTACGCAGACCTCAGGATAAAAGTCATGCAGAAGGCTCTGTGCGTTATGCAGAAACCTGGATAATAGCCTCACTACGCAATTACAAATTTCTGTCCTTGCTAGATGTGCAGAAAATGGTTGCAGAGAAATTAGAAGAGCTAAACGCTCGTAATTTCCAAAAGCGGCCTGGCAATAGACGTAGCGCCTATTATGAAGAAGAGAAAAGCTTTATGCTTCCACTGCCAACTACACCCTATGAGCCAGCTGTATGGACTAAGGGCAAAGTGCCGGCAGATTATCTTATTACAGATGGAATAAATAAATATTCCGTTCCTTTTAATCTAATCGGTGAGCATGTTGACATTAGAGTAACCAGATATATTGTTGAGGCCTTCTTTAATGGCTCTAGAGTAGCTTCGCATTTCAGGCTCAAAACTCCACAACGAGATCCTATTGTAAAAGAAGAGCATATGCCCGAGGAACACAGAAAATATCTCTATTACAACGAGAGATCCTTTAAAGAATGGGCCCAATCTGTGGGTGAGTTTACTAGTAAAGTTGTCGAATATTTCTTAACTTCAGGCTCTGTACCAGAGCAGGGATTTAAAGCTTGTGTTAGCCTAAACAAGTTAGCAACCCGTTACAGTGAAGAACGTATTGAAAAGGCTTGCGAGCGTATTTTAATGCTTAGTTCTTCTCCTAATATCCGCAACATTAGTACAATTTTGAAGAATGGACAGGACAGAATAACCGTAAAAGGAGAGCCTGTTAAGTCTGCCTCTTCTAACAAACATAGCCTAACCCGTGGCGCCGCTTATTTCAGTAGAGGTGGTGATTCTAAATGATTACCAGTGAGACTCTACAGATGCTAAAGGATATGAAATTATCCGGTATGGCAAAAGAATTAAGTGACCAATTGGAGAGTTCTTCTTATACTACTTTAGGTTTTGAAGAGCGTTTAGGCCTAATTGTTACAAGGGAATGGAACCGGAGACAAAGCAGTAAGCTTACAAGATATGTTACCAAAGCAAAGTTTGCCCAACCTAACGCCACTGTCGAGGAGATAGAATACCATGCAGATAGAGGCTTAGACAAGACACAGATTCTTCGATTTGCCACATGCAATTACATTAACGAAGGATTTCACATAATTATAAAGGGAATTGCTGGAAACGGCAAAACATATTTAGCCTGTGCTCTAGGCAAGGCAGCCTGCCGCCAATACCGAAAGGTACGTTATGTGCGTATGACAGAACTGCTTGAAGAGTTGAAAGTTGCGAAGGGCTGTGGAGAACTACAAGATGTTTTAGCCGAATACAAACGAGTGGATCTGTTAATAATTGATGAGTGGTTGCTAAGACCGCTTGTACCAGAGGAAGCATATAATATTCTGGAAATAATGGAACAAAGATGTGGCCAGGAGCCAAATAAATCTATTATCTTCTGCACCCAATATGACACCGATGGCTGGTATGAAAGATTATTTTCAGATCCAGATATTGACAGTCCTATATCTGATTCCATTTTGGATAGAATTATTCACAATGCTTTTGACGTTCTAATTGAGGGTAAAGTTTCAATGAGAGAACGTCATGGCCTGAAAGCTAAGATTCGCGAGGGGAAAGTAAAAAATGTTTAAATGCCCATATGCGAACAATGATAATCCTTGCGATGTAAAGATAAAACTGGAAGTTTCTCGTTATGCTGAAGAAGAAGCTCTAGAGACCTTCCATGAAATGCAGTCCGAATTAAATTTTTACCTGCGTTATATTGAATTACTCAAGGCAAAGCTTCTCGAACACGGAATAGATATTCCAGAACTAGAAGATACCGACTAAAGAGTGTTTATTAAATTAACCATATCTTGCCGGTGAACAATATTTGCCGGCAAGGTATTAATGAAATTAGCTAGTGTAGCTGCTTGCGAAACGATGTAGCTAAAACTGCGAATTAGTGTAGCTAAAAGTCCGTGCAAGGTTCGCTATGTTGGCGAAATATACAATTTT
>JAKSOK010000155.1 GCA_024405615.1 Phascolarctobacterium sp. | reverse complement strand
GCACTTATGCTGTTGCTTATAAAAGATAATAGTACACGTAAAATTATTGTTAAACTGGCAGCGATTGCAGTTGGCGCGTTAGCAATTACAACGGCCGTTACTTATTTTAATAAACCAACAGTTTTACAAGAAGGGATTCCTTTCTTAGGCGAAGTTGTAATGGCAGTAGATGTTGTTACAGCTGCGGCTATTCTGTATTATTGCTTTAGATATAATCGCCGTCTTGTTGCATTGCTAGAGATAGTTCAGGTTGCTATAATTTTCTATTTTGAATTTGTACAGGGACATTATGTAAAAACCTATTCTCCTTTTATAGTTGATAACTTTGCGCTAGTTATGATTTTGATTGCGGGTATTATAGGTAGTCTTATTGCTGTTTATTCTTTAGGTTACATGGAAGAATTCCAAAAGGAACATCCAGATGTGGAGGATAGACGCCCGTTCTTCTTCTTTGTTATCTTTATGTTCTTAGCTGCCATGTTTGGCCTGGTTATCTGCAATAATCTGCTTTATATGTATACCTGTTGGGAAATTACAAGTTTCTCCTCTTTCCTGCTGATTGGTTATACTCAAAAGGATGAAGCTATTAGCAATTCCTTTAAAGCTCTTTGGATGAATCTTTTGGGTGGCTTGGCCTTTGCTATAGCGATTGCTATGTTGGGCTTTGAATTCTATACCTTAGAATTAAGCACTTTTATTACCATGGAACATACTTCTAAAGCTGTTGATTTGATTGTAGCATTATTGGTATTCTGTGGTTTTACAAAAGCGGCTATGATGCCCTTCTCTGGCTGGTTATTGGGTGCAATGGTTGCCCCAACACCTACCTCCGCTTTACTTCATAGCTCCACCATGGTTAAAGCAGGTGTATTCCTGATTATTAAATTATGTCCTTTATTAGGTTCTAATCAAGCTGGTATTATGGCTATGATGGTGGGCGGCATTACCTTCTTATTTGCTAGCTGTGCTGCCATTTCTCAAAGTGATGGCAAGAAGGTCTTGGCATATTCTACCATCTCCAATCTAGGCTTAATTGTTTGCTGCTCTGGTATTGGTACCTATGAAGCTGCTTGGACGGCAATCATGATTGTTATTTTCCATGCTATTGCAAAGAGCTTATGCTTCCTTTCCGTAGGTACAGCAGAACAACAGCTGGGTAGTAGAAATATCGAAAGCTTTGATGGTATGTTCAATAGCATGCCTCAATTGACCTTATGTATGCTTACAGGCATGTGTGGTATGTTCTTAGCTCCCTTTGGAATGCTTATTTCTAAATGGGCTGCTATGAGAAGCTTTGTTGATGCTGGTCATCCTTTGCTGGTTTTAGTTCTTGTATATGGCTCTGCGACCACACTTTTCTACTGGTGCAAATGGTTAGGGAAAATTTGTACTTATATTCCTACTGATAATAAAAAGGAAGAGGGCGTGCATGGAGAACAATGGCTTGCTCTTAAATCTCTTGCGTCCATGACGGTAGTTGTCTGCTTGTTGTTCCCCTTGATTTCTGAGTATGTAGTTTCTCCTTATCTTGCTAATATTTATCGTTCCGTGATGGAGGTTATCTCTCGTGGTAATTTCTTAATCATGGGCGTTATGGTATTAATTCTTGTCGGGCTTCCCTTTAGATTTGGTAAAGGACGTAAAAAGAAACAGGTTATTACGCAACTTTCCGGTCGTAATACTGGCGAAAATGTGTCCTTTATAGCTACTACCGGTGTTGTAGCACCTGTAACTTTGCGTAACTGGTATATGGAAGCTTGGTTTGGTGAAAAGAAAATGCTGCTTTGTGGCTTTACTCTTTGTCTAGGCTGTATGCTTATGGCTTTTGCAATTTTAGTCGGAGGTGTGTTCCATGCTTGATATTGATTTTTCTTCTGTGAATATAGTCTCCGCTATACTTTATGTTTTATTAGCACCTATTGTTGGTGGTTTGTTAGCTGGTGTTGATCGCGTAATCAGCGCGAGAATGCAACGCCGTGTTGGACCTCCTTTGCTCCAACCCTTTTATGATTTCTTCAAGCTTTGGGAGAAGGAAGCTATTGAGGTTAATGAAGCGCAGAGCTTCTATATTACCGGTTTTCTGTTGTTTGTAATTATTACCGGCGTCTTCTTCTTTGCTCAAGGCGATTTGTTATTAGTTATCTTCACCTTAACCGTAGCAAGTGTTTGCTTTATTTTGGCTGCTTATTGCTCTAACTCTCCTTATAGTGCAGTTGGCGCTGAGCGTGAATTAGTTCAGACAATGGCCTATGAGCCAATGATGTTATTAGTAGCTATTGGCTTTTATTTAAAGACCGGTTCCTTCAGTATTGATGCAGCATTAAATGCACCGACAATGAATCTTTTATATATGCCAGGTGTTTTTATTGGTTTATGCTTCATTCTGATCATTAAATTGCGTAAATCTCCTTTTGATATAGCTTTATCCCATGAGGTTCATCAGGAACTGATTCAAGGTATGGCTACAGAATTTTCTGGTCGTACCTTAGCAATAGTTGAGTTGGCTCATTGGTATGAAAATGTTTTCCTGTTGGGCTTTGTGTATCTGTTCTTTGCTTGGGCTCCGGCTTGGACTGCAGGCTTAGGCTTACTTGCTTGTGCTTTGGTATTCTTTAACGACATTCTCATAGATAATTGCTGTTCACGTGTAAAATGGGAGTATATGTTAGCTTCAAGCTGGTTAATTACTTTGATTGCTGGTTTCGTTAATGTAATGTTTTTAATGTACCTTCGTGTTTTGTAAAGAATAGCTGAGAAAGAAAGAGGAAGTAGAAAATGTCCTATTTTAGTAAATCACCCTGGCTCATTCATTATGATGGTAGTAGCTGTAATGGTTGTGATATAGAGGTTCTTGCTTGTTTAACTCCGCTCTATGATGTTGAGCGTTTTGGTATTGTCAATACAGGCAATCCGAAGCACGCAGATATTTTCCTGGTAACAGGTGGTGTAAATACTCAAAATCTGCCCATAGTTCGTCAAATTTATGAACAAATGCCTGAACCTAAGGTTGTAGTTGCTGTTGGTACCTGCGCTTGCAGTGGTGGTGTTTTTAAAGAATGCTATAATATGCTGGGTGGCATGGATAAAGCAATTCCTGTAGATGTTTATGTGCCTGGTTGTGCAGCACGTCCTGAATCCATTATCGATGGTGTAGTCAAAGGGTTAGGCGTATTAGAGGAAAAGGCTAAAGCTTTAAAGGAAAAGAAATAAGCTAGTGGAATAAAGGAGAAGTTATGGAAGCACAGATTGTTGAAATTCATCCAGCAAACCTTTTGCGAATTGCTGCCAATATGCAAACTGATGGCTGTCGCTTAGTGCAAATACTTTGTACAAGGGTTGCAGAGGGATTTGAATTAACTTATAGCTTTGATAGTGATTATACATTGGTAAATGTTCGTTGTATCGTTCCAGAGGATGAATCCATTACTAGTATTACTAGTCAATATTGGTATGCTTTTGTTTGGGAGAATGAAATTCATGATTTATTTGGCTTGAAGGTAGATTTTATTTTACCCGAGGTTGATTATAAAGGTAATTTCTATCATTTAGAGAATAAAACTCCTTGGTATGATTTTAATGCTAAATCTGCGCCTCAAGCTATGAAGGTTAATATTCGTAGCGGTTTAGGCTTGGATGCAAGCGTAAAGCCTGCAGCGGAAGCAAAGCCTGCTGAGGCTAGCAAGCCTGTAGAGCAGCCTAAACAAGCCCAAGAGGTAGGAGGTGCACAAAATGGGTAAAAGTACTGTAATTCCTTTTGGACCTCAACATCCCGTTCTGCCGGAGCCGGTTCATCTGGACTTAGAACTGCAGGACGAGAAGGTAGTCCGTGCTGTACCATCTATTGGTTATGTGCATCGTGGCTTAGAAAAATTAGTTGAGAAGCGCGATTTCCAACAATACGTATATATCGCTGAACGTGTTTGCGGTATCTGCTCTTTTGGCCATGGTTGGGGTTATAGCCAATGCGTGGAAGGTTTAATGAATATTGAAGTACCTCGCCGTGCGGATTATTTGCGTACTATTTGGCACGAGCTTTCCCGTGTGCATAGCCATTTGTTATGGTTAGGCTTGGCTGCAGATGCTATGGGCTTTGAAAGCTTGTTTATGCAAAGCTGGCGTTTGCGTGAACTGGTATTGGATATATTTGAACATACAACTGGCGGACGCGTAATTTTCTCTGTTTGCAAGGTTGGCGGTGTTCGTAGAGATATTGATGACGTTGGCCGTAAGCTTTTTATAGAGCAAATTAAAAAAATACGTGCCCAAATGAAAATAATTA
>JAKSOK010000154.1 GCA_024405615.1 Phascolarctobacterium sp. | reverse complement strand
TTAAGGCTTATCAAACGGCGGATAAATATGTGCTGGCTTATACGCGTGAGCATGGAAAAGTTCGCTTTATTGGCTATGGTGCTCGCTACCAGAAGAGTGTTAATGGACGTTTGCTACAGCCATTTGCTAAAATGCACTTAGAATTGCAATCAGGTAGTCGTATTGATAGACTGCGTTCCGCTGAACTGGAGGAATTACCACAAACCTTAGATATGCAGCAAATGGCCTACGCGGCTGTGGCAACGGAGTTAGTTGCTGTATTAACGGAGGATAGGGAGCCTCAAGAGGAATTGTTTGAGCTTTTGGAACAAACCTTGAAGCTATTAAGGGAACGCAATCCTCGCATTGTTGTTTTAGCTTTTGCCATTAAGCTCTTGCAGCTAGTAGGCATAGCTCCCCAGACAGAAGCTTGTGTACAATGTGGAACTGTATTGGAACAGGAAGTCGATGCCTGGTTTAGCCCTTTGCAGGGTGGCACAATTTGTGAGTCTTGTCATACATTGCATCCTGATGGCGGTTACGAGCATTGTGGTAGTAATACTCGTGAACTGTGGCGTTCTTTATTGTTCTTAAATATGGAGCAGCCTGAGCGTTTTACTGTCAAAGGTGCAGCTTTGATGGAGCTTGAAAGGATGCTGTTTAAATTTGTACTTTTCCAGACCGATGAGGAACTGAAAAGCCTGCAGTTTTTAGCTCAATTACAGCCTAGATAGACAAAAATCTATTGACAAAATAGTTGCTATTATATATACTATTTGCATGCTATGAAGAAGAGGAGTAATCCGCACACACAGCGAGCTGGGAGGGTGTAAGCCAGCAAGGTGGATGAAGGCACTTTGGAGCACAATTTAATATTATTGAGGCGGATTTTAGCGCAAGCTGAAATCAAGCAGGGTGGAACCGCGAAGTATTATACTCCGTCCCTGTAACTAGCTTTTAGTTACAGGAACGGATTTTTTATTTGGGTTTTTAATCCAGACTGTACGCTGCAAATATTTATTTAAAACTCAAAGACATCAGAAAACAGTTCAACTTATGGCGAATTGTTAACCAGAGCCTGCTAAAAAACTTTAATTGAGTATATTTAGCTAAAGCTCCTTGCCAATCTGTTAACTGTTATCTGTTAACTATTAACTTTTATTTTAGGAGGCAGAAAAATGGATTTTCAAACAATCATTTTGACACTGCAAAAGTATTGGGCTGGCCAAAAATGCATTATGGCTCAACCCTATGACGTAGAAAAAGGTGCCGGCACCATGAACCCGTCCACCTTCCTGCGCGTTTTAGGTCCTGAACCCTGGCGTGTATGCTATGTAGAACCCTCTCGTCGTCCTGCTGACGGCCGTTATGGTGATAACCCGAACCGTTTGTTCCAACATCATCAATTCCAAGTAATCGTTAAACCTTCTCCGGAAAATATCCAAGAGCTCTATCTGGAATCCTTGGCTGCTTTAGGCATTCGCCAAGAAGAACATGATATCCGCTTCGTAGAAGATAACTGGGAATCTCCGACCTTGGGTGCTTGGGGCTTAGGCTGGGAAGTATGGCTGGATGGTATGGAAATTACCCAATTCACCTATTTCCAACAAGTTGGTTCTATTGATGTTAAACCTGTAGCTGTAGAAATTACTTATGGTTTGGAACGTTTAGCTATGTACATCCAAGGCGTTGAAAACGTTTATGACGTACAATGGGTTGGCGACGTAACCTATGGTGACGTTTTCCATACCAACGAAGTTGAACAATCCTATTACAACTTCGAAATTGCAGATACTGATTTGCTGTTTGATTTATTTGTTAAATATGAAGCTGAAGCAAAACGCGTTATTGAATTAGGTTACATCCGTCCTGCTTATGACTATGTTTTGAAATGCTCTCATACCTTTAACCTGTTGGATTCCCGCGGCGCTATCTCTGTAAATGAACGTACCGCTTATATTGGTCGTGTACGTGCTATGGCTCGTCTGTGTGCAGCAGCTTATGTAAAACAACGTGAAGAATTAGGCTTCCCGATGCTGAAAAAGGGGGAGAATGAATAATGGAAAAACTGTTATTTGAAATTGGTACTGAAGAAATTCCTGCGAACCACATGTCTAGCCTGTTGGCTCAATTACAAGGCTTAGCAGAAAAGAAAATGAACGAACTGCGCATTCCTTATGGTGAAATTAAGGTTTTGGGCACTCCTCGTCGTATGACCTTTATTGCTACTGAGGTTGCTGAAGCTCAAGCTGACTCCGTAGTTGAAGCTAAAGGTCCTTCCGCAGCTATCGCTTTTAAGAATGGCGAACCTACTAAAGCTGCTATGGGCTTTGCGCGTGGCCAAGGTGTGGATCCTAAAGATCTGGAAATCCGCGACAACTATGTGTATGCTGTTAAGCATTTAGCTGGTCAACCGGTTATGGATTTGCTGCCGGGCTTACTGGACGATATTCTGAAATCTTTAACTTTCCCCAATAACATGCGTTGGGCTGACCATGAATTCAAATTCATTCGTCCTATTCGTTGGCTGGTCGCTTTATTCGGTGATAAGGTTATTCCTGTAGAAGTTAATGGTGTAAAATCCGGCAAATATTCTCGTGGTCACCGTTTCCTGCGTAGAAGCGCTAAGGAAGCTTTCGAAGCTGCTAAATCTCATGTGGAAAAGAGCACCTCTTTCTTTGACGGCTTAAAGGATATTGTAAGTGGTGCTGTTAGCCATGCTAAAGGCGTTGCTATGTCCGCTATTGAAGAAACCTACAATGTTATTGAAATTCCCTGCGCTGACGATTATGAAAAAGTTTTAGATTACAATTTCGTAATGGTTGACCATGTTGCTCGTAAAGAATTAATCCGTCAACAAGTTCTGGACTTAGCTGTTGAAGAAGGCGGTCATGCAGAAATTAAAGAAGACCTGCTGGAAGAAGTTAACTTCCTGGTAGAATGGCCTACTGCTCTGTGTGGTAACTTTGAAGATAAATACTTAGCTCTGCCCAAAGAATGTGTAATCACTCCTATGCGCGAGCATCAACGTTATTTCCCCGTGCTGAATGCTGATGGTACCCTGATGAACAAATTCATCACCATCCGTAATGGCGGCAAGGAATTCCTGGAAACCGTAGCTCATGGTAACGAACGCGTTCTGCGTGCTCGTTTAGCTGATGCTGAGTTCTTCTTCAAGGAAGACCGTAAGGCTCCCCTGGAAGCTCGTCTGGAAAAACTGAAAACTGTATCCTTCCAAGAAGGTTTGGGCAACATGAATGATAAGAGCAACCGTCTGGTAAAAGAAGCTGAGATGTTGGCTTTTGAAACTGGTGTTAAGGTTGATGAAGCTAATCTGAAACGCGCTGCTTTACTGTGCAAATGCGATCTGGTTACCGGCATGGTTGTTGAATTTACCGAATTACAAGGTTACATGGGCTGCGAATATGCTAAACTGGATGGTGAAGCAACTGAAGTAGCACAAGGCATCTGGGAACACTATCTGCCTCGTTTTGCAGGCGATGTTCTGCCGAAATCTCATATTGGCCGTTTGGTTGGTGTAACCGATAAGCTGGATAATATTGCTGCTACCTTTAGCCGTGGTTTAGCTCCTACTGGTTCTCAAGATCCGTATGCACTGCGTCGTCAAGCTTTAGGTGTAATCAATATCATCATTGATGGTGGTTACCACTTCAGCCTGTATAAGGTCATTGGTGCAATGTTGTATATGCTGAATGTTCCCGCAGAAAAATGTGGCAAGCTGATTCCTCAAATCATGGAATTCATTAAGCTGCGTCTCAAGAACATGCTGATTGACCAAGGTGTTCGTTATGACGTTGTAGATGCTGTTCTGTCTGAAGTTCGCAATGATGATATTGCTGATTTGTATGCTCGTGCAGTTGCCCTGAACGCTTTCGTTGCTACTGAAGAAGCTCCTGCACTGATTCAAGCTGCAACTCGTGTTGCTAACCTGTGCAAGAAGATTGAAACTGAAACTGCTATCAATACTAACCTGTTCCAAAATCCTGTAGAGAATGCTCTGCATGAAGCTGTTGTAGCTTCTAGCAATGAAGTTATGCTGGCAACTGTTAAATATGACTATGCTAAAGTTTTAGCTGAAGCAGTTAAACTGGTGGCTGCCATCAACAACTTCTTTGAAGATGTTATGGTTATGGATAAGGACGAAAACGTTAAGAACAACCGTCTGGCTCTGTTAGCGGCCGTAAAAGACATTACTCACGGTGTGGGCGATTTGAGCTGTATCGTAATGTAAAGAATATCGGACGCGCTATAAGCAGTGTTATACTTTGTTGCTTCTGCGTTTTGATCC
>JAKSOK010000153.1 GCA_024405615.1 Phascolarctobacterium sp. | reverse complement strand
CAAACCTTAATTGAGGAACTTTTGCCTTTGGCAACCTTACTGACTCCTAATTTACCGGAAGCAGAGGCTATTGCTAACATGAAGGTAGAAGTAAAGTCCGAAATGCGTCCTGTCGCTGAAAAAATTATTGCTTTAGGTGCTAAAGCAGTGCTTGTTAAGGGTGGTCATTTAAGCGATACTGCCGATGATTTGCTCTTTGATGGTAAAGAAGAAAAATGGTTTGCCGGTGAACGCATCAACACTAAAAATACTCATGGTACTGGTTGCACTCTGTCTAGCTCTTTAGCAGCTAATTTGGCTAAAGGTATGAGCTTGGAAGAGGCTGTTAAAGCTTCTAAGGCTTATGTAACTGAAGCTATCACTTATGGCATTGAGTTAGGCAAGGGCTGTGGTCCTACACACCATTTTGTAGATTTGTATAGAAAGGCTGGCCTTTTAGAATGAATTTGAACGCTGATTTTGGTGAGATTATCAATAAAGTTCGTGATACTAAACCTGTAGTACATATGATTAGCAATTATGTTACTGCTGAAAGTGTAGCTGATATTACTTTGGCAGCAGGTGGTTCGCCCGTTATGGCGGATGAACCTGAAGAAATGGAAGAAATCGTTTTAGGCGCAGACGCTTTAGTGTTGAACCTAGGAACCATTAATTACAATAAAATGATTTCCATGGAGCGCGCAGCTACTGTAGCTAAGGATAAAGGTATTCCTGTTGTATTAGATCCGGTAGGTGTTATGAGTTCAAGTCTGCGTTTAGAGTTTGCACTGAAGCTTTTAGAGTCCGGATTTATTTCTATTGTACGTGGCAACTATAGCGAATGTAAAGCCATTGTAAATGAAGAAACTAAGGGCAAGGGCGTTGATACCCTAGATAAAGGTGCAGAAGCTGAAGGTGAAGCGTTGAAGATTGCTCAAAAGGGTGCTAATAAATATGGTTGCATTTTTGCAGTTACTGGTAGTGTAGATAACATTAGTGATGGAAAGCGTGCAGTCGTATTGAACAACGGTCATCCGCTGCTGCAGGATATCACTGGTAGCGGCTGCATGACTAGTGCTTTGATTGGTACCTGCGCAGCCGTAGCAGAGGATATGCTGGTTGCTGCAGCTTGTGGTATTGTTATTATGGGCCAAAGTGCTGAACTGGCTGCTAACTTCTTAGAGAAAAAGGATGGTCCTGGCATGTTCAAGGTGCGTTTGATGGATAGCGTTTACCACGTCACCACTAAGTGGAATCTTGTACATTTAGAACCAGAACAAAAACTGTCTGAAAGCTAAGGCATAATTATGAATTATAATATTTATTTGGTTACGGATAGCAATTGCATAGGTGAAAGGTCTCTTTTAGAATGCGTAGAAGAGGCTCTCAAGGGTGGTGTAACCCTTGTACAATATCGTAGCAAGGAAACTGATGGCGGTATCATGTATAAGGAAGCCTTGGCTTTGAGAGAGCTTTGCGACAAGTACCAGGTTCCCTTGATTGTCAACGATAGGGTAGATGTGGCGCTAGCGGTAGGTGCTGCTGGCGTGCATTTAGGACAGGACGATTTGCCCTGTGCTGTTGCTAGGAAACTGGTTCCTGAGAATTTCATTATTGGTGTTTCTGCTCATAATGTCGAGGAAGCCTTAGCTGCCCGAAAAGATGGAGCCAACTATTTAGGCTGTGGTGCTGTATTTGGTTCTCAGACTAAAAATAATGTGAGCAGTTTAGGCTTGGAGAAACTAAAAAGCATTAGGGAAGCCGTTGATATTCCTATTGTAGGCATTGGTGGCGTTACTGCTGATAACTATGCAAAGGTCTTGGAAACTGGCGCTAATGGTGCTGCGATTGTCAGCGGTATTTTAGGAGCTCAGGATGTAAAATCAGAGACGGAAAAGTTTGTAAATATTGTTACATTATTTTCCGTAAAAAAGTAAGGTTTTTCAACTTGTTTTGACAATATTCAAAAAAAGCAGGAAGATGACAAGATATAGCGAATAGCTATAGCAACCAAATTATATGTAATAAGACAAGGAGGAAATTGTCATGCAAGAATATACTGGTGAGAAAATAAGAAACGTCGCAATTGTAGGCCACGGTGGATCTGGTACTACTTCCTTAACCGAGGCTTTATTATATCGTTCCGGCGCAATTTCCAGAATGTGTAAGGTAGAGGATGGTCAAACCACTACCGACTATGAACCCGAAGAAATTAAACGTGGTGTTTCCGTTAACGCTACTTTGGCTCCTGTTGAATGGAATGGAACCAAGATTAACTTCATTGATACTCCGGGCTTTGCTGATTTCGTAGCAGAAGTAAAAGGTGCTTTCCGTGCCGTAGATAGCGCATTGATCGTTGTTTGCGCTACTAGCGGTGTTCAAGTTGGTACCGAACAATGCTGGAAATTGGCTGAAGAAGCTGGTCTGCCTCGTTTCATTTTCGTAAACAAGATGGATCGTGAAAATGCTGACTTTGATAGCATTTTAGAAAACCTGCGCGGTAAATTTGGTAAGAAGGTTCTGCCTTTGCAATTACCTTTAGGTAAAGAAGAAAACTTCAATGGCGTTATCGATCTGTACAAGATGAAAGCTTATAAAGCAAATGGTAACGGCAATACTGAAATTGAAATTCCTGATGAATATAAAGAAGCTGCAGAGGCTGCTCGTGAACAAATGATTGAAGCAGCTGTAGAAGTAGATGAAGATTTGATGATGGCTTATCTGGAAGGCGAAGAAATTAACCAAGAAGACATCATGAAATGCTTAATTAAGGGCATCCGTCATGCTCAAATCTTCCCCATGCTCTGCGGTTCTGCATACAAGAACATTGGTATCGGCCGTGTTATGGACCTTATCATTGACTACACCTATCCTGCAATCTTAAACGACTTCGTTGTTACCGATAAAGCTACTGGCGAAGAAGAAATTCGCGATGCTGGTGCTCCCATGGCAGCTCTGGTATTCAAGACCACCTCTGACCCGTTCGTTGGCCGTCTGAGCTTCATCCGTGTATTCTCTGGCGAAATCCGTGGTGACTCCACTGTTTGGAACTCTCGTCGTGAAGAAGCTGAAGGCATTGGTAAAGTATTTACCATGCGCGGCAAGTCTCAAATTCCTATGAAGAAAATCGTTGCTGGCGATATCGGCGTTGTTGCTAAATTGCAATATACTTCCACTGGCGATACCCTGTGCGATAAGAACAATGAGGTTGAATTCCCTGTAATCGAATTCCCGCTGCCCATGTACACTCGTGCTATCGTTCCTAAGAAGAAGGGCGACGAAGACAAGATCATGAACGCTCTGAACCGTTTGATGGACGAAGATCCGACCATCATCGTAACTAAGAACACTGTTACCAAGGAAACCTTGATTTCCGGTATGGGCGATCAACACATCGAAATCATCATGGAACGTATGCAACGTAAATTCGGTGTTGAAGCTATGTTGCAAGCTCCGCAAATCGAATACAAAGAAACTATTCGTGCTTCCGCAGAAGTTGAAGGTAAACATAAGAAACAATCCGGTGGTCATGGTCAATATGGTCATGTTAAAGTTCTCATCGAGCCCATGGCTCCTGGCGCAGGCTATGAATTCGTAGATAAGATTTTCGGTGGCGCAGTTCCTCGTCAATACATTCCTGCTGTTGATAAAGGCATGCAAGAATGCTTGTTAGAAGGTCCTCTGTCCGGTGCTCCCGTTGTCGATATCCGCGTAACCCTGTTGGATGGTTCTTACCACCCGGTTGACTCTTCTGAAATGGCCTTCAAGATGGCATCTTCTATCGCTTTCAAGAAAGCTATGGAAAAATGCAAACCTGTACTGTTAGAGCCCATTTACAACCTGAACGTTTACTGCGCAGACTCCATGATGGGCGACGTTATTGGCGATCTGAACACCAAACGCGGTCGTGTATTAGGCATGCAACCTACTGAAGATGGCATGAGCGTTGTTAATGCACAAGTTCCTTATGCAGAAATCGCTGAATATGCAGTTGACCTGCGTGCTATTACTCAAGGTCTGGGCACCTTCGAAATGAAATTTGACCATTACGAAGACGTTCCTGCTAACATCGCTAAGAAGATTATCGAAGCTAAACAAGCAGCTGAATAATATTTAAAATTAAAGACTCACTTACTACGGTAGGTGAGTCTTTTTTACTTGCTTAAGCTGGAAAAAGTGACTATAATTAAAGTAGAATATTTTGAAAGGGGAGGGTAAAAATGCATATTAACGGAACTGTTGCCGGAATCAGTCGCTTAGGCGGTATTGTGCCTAGTTTTTCTGTAGCAGAGTTTTTTGAAGCTGGCTTTGAATATGGCGATTTAGTTACGGTTTACTTGGGCAATGATGGCATTTTTACCGTTCCTTTTGTTACTAATTATACGGATGCGGGTTGTTTAGGCTTGGTACTGGTGGACTATCGCGCTAGCCATAGAGGATTGGCTTTGGCCCTGAGCAATGATAC
>JAKSOK010000152.1 GCA_024405615.1 Phascolarctobacterium sp. | reverse complement strand
GATAAGGAAAATGCTTATCCTATGCAATTATCTGGTGGTCAGCAACAACGTGTAGCTATTGCTCGTGGTTTAGCTATGAAACCAGGTATCATGCTGTTTGATGAACCGACCTCCGCTTTGGATCCCGAACTGACGGTTGAGGTTCTGAAGATTATGCAGGAACTGGCAGCAGAAAAAATGACCATGATGGTTGTTACCCATGAAATGGGATTCGCTCATGACGTAGCTAGCAAAGTAATCTTTATTGATGAGGGCATTATAAAGGAACAAGGCACTCCTGAAGAGGTTTTAGATAATCCAAAGAGTGATCGTTTGAGACAATTCCTCAAAGTTTTGTTGAAATAAAAATAAGCACTAACGTATTTGCGTTAGTGCTTTTATTTTATAGGTTAATATGACCTTTTACCTAAAATTGGGTGCTTAGCAGGCTTTAAGGCAAGATATAGAACCATCTCACTAGCTTCCTCTAATGCGATATCTTCACTAGAACCATTACGTTCTAAGACGCAGATGGGATTATCACTGCCAACCTCGCCTCCAGGAAGATAAATATATTCGTTGTTTTCAATGTCGCCAAATACAATGCCGGCTAAAAGGTTTTCAGAAATAACTTTAGACATAAAGCCTCCATATAGTTAAGGCTTGCTTTAATAAAGCAAGCCTATAATTATGCATTAAATTTTAAAACATACGACGTTTCCAAAGACTAAAGGCGGAAATCAAGGAGACAATCAAGCCTAACCCTAGAACAATGAAGAAACCGTATTCGTTTTCAGCAAAAGGAACAGGAACGTTCATGCCCCATAGACCGGAAATCAAGGTTGGTACAGCAATTAAAATAGTTACGGAAGCTAAGAACTTCATGACTAAGTTTAGGTTGTTGCTGATAATGCTTGCAAACACTTCAATCATGCTGTTTAAAATGTGGCTATACATCTCAACCATTTCCAAAGCTTGTTTATATTCGATGATTACGTCATCTTGTAAATCTTCATCTTCTTCGTATATTTTAATTATACCATGAGAAGCTGTTGTGTTGCGAAGACGTAAAAGACGTTCTAGGACTATGGTGTTGCTGCGTAGAGAAGTGGAGAAATAAGTTAAAGATTTTTGTAAATCCAGCAAATTGAAGAGTTCGTTGTTTTCCATGGATTGACGCAAATGTTTTTCCAATTCGTCCGTCCTACGAATGATAATGCGAATGTATTTTAGATAAAGTGTTGCAGATTTAAACAAAATCTGGAACATAAAACGAGTACGTTTAAAGGTGGAGAAGAGACGTGCGTTATGTTCACCAAAATCAGCTGTAACAGCATTGGGTTCCAAGCAAACGGTAACGAGATAATCATTGGTTACAATAATGCCTAGAGGCATGGTATCATAATCTTTGTTACTGCGGAAGAAAGGAATGTCAACCAAGATCAGAATTTGGTCATCTTCAATTTCCACACGAGACTTTTCTTCTTCGTCCAGTGCTGCAGTAAGAAAATCCATTTGAATGCCGGTCGCATTAGAAATTTCCTTAAGCTCGTCTATATCAGGAGAGTCGATATTAATCCAGGAGCCTTTTTCAAGCTTTTCCAATTCAATTTCCATTAAACCTTTTTCAGTAGTTTTTGTAATTTTGTACATTGGCTTCGACCTCCTTCCTTACATTTGTGTTGCTAAAGCAACAATATTAAATATTAGCTAAAATAGCTTTACTTAATTGGTCAGCACAGCTTGTGCCATTACGGCATTGGTTGCCAGCGAGAAGTTCAGCAACTTCCTTGGCATCTTTGCCTTCAACCAGTTTAGCAATTGCTTTTAGATTGCCAGGACAACCGCTGAGAAATTTAACATTATGCAATTTGCCATCAACAATTTCAAAATTTATTTGACGGGCACAGGTGCCACTAGTATTATATGTAATCATTGTTTACCTCCAAATAGTGATAGTTTCATAACTTCTATTTTTCGACATGTTTTTATAAAATCCTCTTATTTTTCTTAAGATTACTACATTTTTGTTGCTTTGCAAGAAAAAATACTATTGTAGGAATTTAACTAAGCGATGTTGAAATAATTATGCAATGGTACTTTTCAGTTTTTTAAAATTGTTGTATAATATCTAGTAATTATACAATTAATCTGTTACAGAAATTAAGCAGTTTTTTACTGAAAAATATAGTTTCGTAGTGTAGTAGGTTGGTAGTATTGTAGCGCCCGAGGTGGCAATTTATTTACATGCAGGGAAGCATGGAAGAAAGGTAGTGTGTTTTATGTCAATTCAATTGGTAATCGTATGCCTGTACATCGCATTGTTGTTTGGCATCAGTGTGTGGGTTAAGAGTAGAGCAGATAAAGGCTCTGCAGCTTTCTTGTTAGCTAGCCGTAAACTGACTACTATATTAGTAGCTGTTAACGTTACTGGCTTAGCTGTAGGTGCTGCTTCTACAGTAGGTGTAGCTCAAAGAGCTTTTGGTGTTGGTTTATCTGCAGGCTGGTATAATGGTGCCTGGTCCATGGGTGCAATCGTTATGGGCCTTGTTGCTGCTGGTAAATTGCGTTCTATGCGTGTTTCCACCATTCCTGAATTCTTTGAAAATTATTATGATACTAAAGGCCGTGTAATTGGTGCTATTGGCTTGATCATTATCATGGGCGTTATTACCTCCCTGCAATATATGGCAGGCGGTGCAATTTTATCCTCCCTGTTACCGGACATTTTCTCCTTTAAGGGTGGCATGATTATGAGTGCGGCAGTATTTATCGGTATTACTTTGATTGGTGGCCTGTGGTCCTCTGGTTTGTCCAATATCGTATCCGTAACCTTAATTTACATTGGTATCGTATATGCAGCTA
Source organism: Phascolarctobacterium sp. (assembly GCA_024405615.1). Lineage (GTDB taxonomy): Bacteria > Bacillota > Negativicutes > Acidaminococcales > Acidaminococcaceae > Phascolarctobacterium_A. The sequence goes on along the minus strand of JAKSOK010000152.1, from coordinate 1,617 downwards.
CACAATCTGTTTCTAATGTTGGTGGTTGGGATGCTTTAGTTTCCAAACTTCCTAATTCTGCAGTTATGGCATCTCCTATTGCTGGTCTTCCTTTGGCAGTTATTGTTGGTAATATCATCGTTATGATTACTCAAACCATTACCGCACAAGGCCCTGTACAATTTGCTTGTGCAGCTAAAAATGCAGCAGCAGCTCGTAATGGCTATATTTTAGCTGGTTTAATGATTTTCCCGGTAGGCTTTATTTGTGCAATCGTAGGTATCGTTGCAAAAGTTATGTATCCTGAAATGCCTATGAGCCAAGCTGCTATGGCAATGCCTAAGGTTATTATGAGCCTGGATCCTTTAGCTGGTGGTGTAACCTTAGCTGCTATGTGGGCTGCAGACGTATCTACCGCATGTGCAATTTTGATGGGTGCTGCAACTCTGTTCACCCAAGATATTTATAAACGTTTTATTAATCCTGGTGTTAGCGAAACCAAAGCTGTTGTTATCAGCCGTATTACCGTTGTTGTAGTTGGCTTAGTTACTTTGTGGTTTGCCTTCAATGCTGCAGGTATTGTAAGAACTATGATTGCAGGTCTGTCTATGACCACTGCATTGACTTGCGTATTCTTCTTTACTATTTGGGCACCGGGCTTATGCCGTCGCAGTTCTGCTTTCTGGACAACCTTAGTTGGTATTATTGGTATGGTGCTTTGGTACATGCCTGGTAGTCCTATCCAAGGCTTGAAACCTGTATTTGCTAATGAAGTAATTTATTTTGAATGGCCTATTTGTATTCTTACCTTCTTGTTAGTATCTGTAATGGATAAAAACAAGATTAAAGAAGTAGAAATGGTTATGGAAGAGGAAGAAGAATAACATGTCTGAATTTGCCAAAAGTCCTTTGAGTAGTGTTGAAATTGGTCGTGCTGCTATACAAATAGCAATTACGGCTTCTCGTTCTGAAGAAAATACAGTTAAAGAAATTTTAGCTACAAAGGGAATAAAGTCTACAGCGGTAGATTTTGGCGGCGAATTTATTTCTTCTATAGTAAAGATTGTTGAACGTGCTGTAGTTGCCGCAGAAAGACAGGGCCTTGTTGCCGAGACCCATGTTGGAGCAGGTGCTGTTGCAGGTGCTGCTCATGAAGCCTTAGAACAAATTAAGGTCAAAGCAATTGGCTTCAATGTTGGTGGGAAAATCGGCATAGCTCGTTCGGGTGAACATCTTTGTGTAGCAATCTTCATGGGTGTAGGTGTTCTTAATCTAAATGAGATGTGTGTAGGTTTGGCACATCGTTCCCTTGCTAGTGATGAATAAATACAAGTCCCTGCTTTTTGCAAGCAGGGACTTACTATTTGTGCTGAAGGAGGCATGTTTGATTATTATGAATATTATTGATGTTATTGGACCAGTAATGATTGGTCCCTCGAGCTCACACACAGCAGGTGCGGTTCGTTTAGGATTAATTGCTAGAAGTATATTAGGGGCGCCAATTAAAAAAGCGGAAATTTTTCTTCATGGTTCGTTTGCTGAAACATATAAAGGGCATGGCACAGACATGGCTCTTTTAGCAGGCTTAATGTATTGGTTACCAGATGATGAACGAATTCCTCGAGCAATGGAATATGC
>JAKSOK010000151.1 GCA_024405615.1 Phascolarctobacterium sp. | reverse complement strand
TTGTATCTTTACGCTGACCTTCAAAGCAAGTAATATTGTTTTCTCCGTGAATGTGACCAAAAACACAATAATTAACATTATATTTCTCTAGGTTTTCGGTAAACACAGTATTTTCTTCTATATTAAAACATGGAGGATAGTGTAGCGCTTGAATCAGAATATCGGGTTCAGCTTTCAAAGCTTCTTGTAACCCAAGTTCCATACGAATTCCTTCGCGGAGATAGATTTTATTGTCTTCTTCCGTGAATTTTTCTGCACTTGGAAGAATCCAACCACGAGTTCCGCAAATTGCAGCTACACGACCATCTTCAAGGTTTATAGTTGTGCTATCATTTTGAAGAAATTCCAGTACACCGTCATATTGTTTTCTCATTTTGCTAACACTGGTCCACCAATAGTCATGGTTGCCTCGCATGAGCAACTTGTGACCAGGCAATTCTGCAATCCAGTTTAAATCAACAGCAGCGTCGGTTAGATTCATTGCCCAGGAAATATCGCCAGCAATTATGACGTAATCTTCTGGTTGAACTGTATTAATCCAATTTTCTTTTATCTTTTCTTTGTGACCTGCCCAATGTTCTCCAAAAACTTCCATAGGTTTAGAAGCTGGTTCTCCAGAAAGGTGAAGGTCTCCAATAGCGTAAATATGCATAATAATACCTCGTTTAATACTAGAGATATTATAGCATATGGTTGTAGGAGGGGCAATAACGAAAAGAAAAGCTACGGCAAACACCGTAGCTTTGGTTGATGTCTTTTTGGTTGTGAAGTTATACAATGAAAATTGTTGACGCAAAGTCCGCTACTACTGATGCGTCATGAGAGTAGGTTCCATTACCTGAAATTTTAATGCTTCCTCCTGAAAAAATTACACCGTTTATTTTGCAATTTTTGCCTAAGTTAACATTACCCTTGGCAATAATAAGAACTTTACCTAAATTAACATAATCCTCAAGAGTTACAGATCCGTTAGCTATAACAACTAAGCGACCAGGTGCTTTAAAATTTTTTTGAAAGGTTAAATTGACTTTACTAGCAATTAACTCGTTACCGTTTGTTGTTTTGGCCGTTGATAAATAGGTAAGAGTTGTGCTTTGTGGTAAATAATAGAAACTGTTTGTAAAGCCATTTTCGTGAAGCAATGTCATATCAAAGCTTGTATGTCCTTCAGTGGACAGAAATTCTATCTGTGGCATTGGAAAACTTCCACCGCTTGTATATAGAATGTCATTAGATAAATATTCTGTACCTGAAAGAGCGTACTTACTTATGAACATGTATTGTTCCCCATAGTTTTTGAATTGTTTATTGGGCAAGAAGAAAAGTTGGGTTAAACGTTGTTCTTTATTATTAGATGTCACCTTCACATTAACCTTTGCAAACATTTTGTCAGTACTTTGAGTATTATTTCCTTCAATAATACAGACTTTATCGTTAGGAGGAAGCTTATGTTCTATTTGAAAATGATCAAAATAATTGACATTTTCTACCGCCCAAGTAAATATTGAACGGCAAAGAATTCTTTGCTGTATGCCTTCTAGATAAAGACTAGTACGCTGATAATCACTTTTAAGATGATATAAAATGATTTGGGCAAAGGTAGTGGTACAAATTAGGATGGCTATTAAAACAAGAGAAAAGATTCCTTTACTAGCTTTCATTAATTATAATACTTCCATTTATACAATTTATTACCTTGGTTAAGGTCTCTTGACGATTGTTTTTACGTAGGGTAAGTTCAACTAGAAGCATTTTATTATTGATTTTGGATAGCTTCCAGCCCTCTACTAAACAATCAGAAACATAGAGAGGATTTTTACCAGAGGTCGTTGCTTTTTTGGTAGTCTTATAAATATATTTGTTTTCTAAGGAAAAAATGTAGCTTAAATCTCCTTGGTTTGTTTGACAAGATAATCTATCATTATGTTTAGCATCTTTAGAAATTATTATAGAAGTTGCTTCGTAGCCAACATTTTTTTCTAAATTAGCAAAAATATAATGACTAACGTCGTAAAGACTCGTCTGATTAGTAAGTCGTGTCCAAGAAGGTAAAACATGCTGTACACCTTTGAAAACTAGCAACATAAAAGATATGGTTATGATAAAACTAAATACAAATTCCAAGAGGAGAAACCCTCTACATTTATTCTGCAACTGTAATTGTAAAGATAATTTTTTCATTTAAACAAATACTCACCTCTTTAAAATTAAGTTCAGGTAATGTAGTGGGTAGTTCTTTTGTTATTATTTGGAATTTATCAGAATTACTTTGATCCACTAGAGCAATCTCAGCTACTTGTAACGCTTCTTCTAGAAGCAACTTTTTTTGCATGGTTACTAAGCACTCATCAAAGATTCGGAGTGTTGTTAATAGCAATAGGGTACCTAAGGTAAAAACTATAAGATTTTCTAAAAGAAAGAAGCCTTTATTGTTCACTAATATCCACTCTTCCTGATGCCACCTGAATGGTGAGCGTACAGCTTTTAGAAAGCTTATTGTGTTTTAGTACATAGGTGCCAGCTGTAATAGGTGCTCCACTATTGGCAAAACGAATATAATTTGAACTGGTTTTACCGAAGTAGACACCCTCACAACCAATCTTATTAAAATAAATGTAACGTTTGTTGGGGACTTTATCGGTTTCAACATAGTAACCATTTTTATCAGCAAGCATAACAATGCGATTACTGCTAGAACTGCCGAAAAATATATCTTGTTGCAGGGTCCTTATATCTGCTGCTAAGGTTTGTGCTGCTGCTTGGAGCTGCATAGGATACATTTTTCTTTGGAAAGCTGCATAGGAAATTTGCAGAGTAGAACAAAGCAAAAGGATTAAGCCTGTTACAATAGTGAGCTCTAAGGCTATGAAGCCTGAGATGTGGCTGAGATGAGTGTTAATTTTATTGTTAAACACGATAAAAAATATTGAGTTTATATATTGGGTTAGTTAGTTGTCTCAGTTGTTGTAGTGCTGTCGTTGGAAGTTGTGCTGCTACCATTAGAAGTTACTGTAGCACCAGCCGCGTCTTTACCTGTTAGGCTATAAGTGCTACCATTTTGAGTATATTGAAGGTCCTCATTTTTAGCGTCCTTAATTTCATCGCTACCAGATAAATAACCTGGGCGAAGCTTGCTTAAATTATCAGGAAGTTTTCCTTCGTCAATCATATAAAGTTGGATTGCTTGGTCAACTGTTGCTAAATCAGCTTTGAGGCGCGAATTTTTGACTTTTGCATTCGCTGCGGAGAGGGAAGGCATAGCCATAGTAACGAGTAAACCTAATAGAGCAGCTGCAGCAACAACTTCAATTAAAGTGAAGCCTGCTTGAGAGTTTTTAAAATTTAACATAATTTTCTCCTTTTTTAATATTCTGGTATTGCAGTAAATAAATCGAATAAGGGTGCCATTACAGTACAGATGATACCAGCCGTAAGTACTGTGGCAAATAGTAAAAGAATAGGAGTTAAAAGTTCACGTGCTTTTTCGATTTTAGTTCTAAAATCATCCTCAGCAATTTTTGCAGCTTCTTCAAGCATTTGAGGCAGATAACCTGTTAAAGCTCCCATAGTAAGTAATTCTTCCGTTAAGGGAGTAAAAAGACCTAGACTATGTTTTATTGCAATTGAAATATCTAAGCCCTTTTGTAGATGTATATTGAATAGCTGTAATTTAGGTAGCAGTTTTTTGTCGTTAATTGTTGAAGCTGCAATAATTACAGCATTATTAATGTTGATACCGCTATCTAAAAGTAAGGCCATCAGCTTACAAAAACGTGCTTCGATATGAAGCAAATAGATTTTTCTAAAATAGTCTATATGCAGAAACAAACTAGCAATTTTATCAAAAGAACTATATATGCTGCTTACTAAAATCATTAGGCCCATAATAATAAATGGATACCAACTCTTAATAAATTCACTAACTGATAATATTAAGCATAAAGATTCTGTAGGTTTAGCCTGGAGAGCAGTATAAGTTGTCGCTAGCACTGGTAGCACATAAAGTAGAAAAAACAATAATACCCCAAATGCAGCTGTAATAAGACAAAAAGGATAAATTAATGACTTAAGAAAAAAACTCTTTAATTCTTTCTGATGGTTGTAATATTGAATTAAAGATGCCAAAATGGCATTTAGCTGTCCACTTTCTTCCCCTGCTTTAATTAAAGCAATGACTAAAGGGGAGAAAAAGGACTTCTTTTTCTGCATAGCTTCTGATAAGAGCTTGCCGCTTTGTAGATTGATTATTAAAAGTCTGCAAATAATAGTAAGCTGTTTATCTATCCTTTTCTCTAACAGCTCTAAACCTCTTAGCAAGGGGATACCGCTTTCTAAAATTAAGTGAAGCTGTTTGAGAAAGAGTATTCGCTGATCTAAGGAGTAGCTCTTTTTGAAGACTTGAAGCAATTTGCCGGATGATAATATGGTTTTCGCCTCCCTTTTTATCACGCTTACATAATAAGCTAAAAAAGGGATTTTTG
>JAKSOK010000150.1 GCA_024405615.1 Phascolarctobacterium sp. | reverse complement strand
AGTCTTTTAAAGGCAACAGAGGTTTGTGTTAACTTAATAAAAGGATGATTTTGAATATTACTGACCGTTTTTACGGTCAGTTTTTTTATGCGTTTTTTATGTATACAAAATAATTTTGGTTAATGTAAAAAAAAGTATTGCAATTTTGAAAAAATCGTCTATAATTAGTCTATCGCATGATGAATTATAGTGAAAAATTGAGGAAAACAGAGGAGTTCTAGTCAAGTAGGGTGAAAAACTGCATTAATTGCGTTTTATCCCTAATAAATCAGTATAATTGCTGAATTCGGTGATTTTTGAGGGAAAGGATTGGTGAATGTTACTCATGAAAGAAATGATTAGATTAGAGGGTATCACCAAAAATTTTGATAGCCAAGTTATTATTCCGCGTATGGATTTAACCATATATGACGGAGAATTTTTAACCTTGCTCGGTCCTTCTGGCTGTGGCAAGTCCACCCTTTTACGTATGATTGCTGGCTTGGAAACTCCTAGTGATGGCAAGATTTTTTTAGATGATAACGATGTTACGAAGCTTCCTCCTTACAAGAGAGATGTTAACATGGTGTTCCAACACTATGCTTTGTTTCCCCATATGACCGTGGAGGAGAATATCCATTTTGGTTTGAAGATGAAGCAGGTTCCCTTGGACGAAGCTAAAAAGCGTGTTGAGCGTGTGCTGAAAATGACCCAGCTTTTAGAGCTTCGTGGGCGTTATCCTAAACAAATGAGTGGTGGCCAACAACAACGTGTTGCTATTGCTCGTGCCTTAGTTAACAATCCTAAGGTGCTGCTGTTGGACGAGCCTTTAGGTGCTTTGGACTATCAACTGCGTAAAAATTTACAATTAGAGCTTCATGATCTGCAAAGAGAGCTAGGCTTGACCTTCGTTTATGTAACCCATGATCAGGAAGAAGCATTGACCATGAGTGATCGTATTATTGTCATGGATCACGGCGTTATCCAACAGGATGATAAACCGGATGTTATTTATCATCATCCTAATAGCCGTTATGTTGCAAAATTCATCGGCGAAACTAATTTCCTGGAGAATGAGGATGGTTCTACTACCGTATTGCGTCCTGAAAAAATACATCTGTGCCCTGAACAGGAAAACTATTCTGAACATCCGGCACCGAATTTCTGCGGCAAAATTAGCGATGTAGTTTTCTATGGTACTATTGATAAGGTGTTCATTAATCTTGATGGCTCCGGTCAAGAAATCGTTGCTTACCAATATTTCGATGATATTAAGAAATGGCGTACTGGTGAAAGAGTAGGCCTGTGGTGGTATCCGGAAGATGAGGTGATTGTAACAAAATGAAAGATGGACGCTTGTTACTTGCCCCTGCCATGGGCTGGCTAGCATTTTTCTTCATTGTGCCCATGCTCATAGTTGTTGCGGTTTCCTTTGCTAGTCGTACTCCCTATGGTCAGGTAATATTTGAATGGACTCTGGAGAGCTACCAACGCCTTCTTGAACCATTATATTTACGTATTTTCGCTAATACACTTTGGGTGTCCTTTTTAACAACCTTTTTGACAATTCTCATGGGCTATCCTTTAGCTTATTATATTGTCCAACTGCCTAAAAAATGGCAACAGCCAGGCTTAATCCTTGTTATGGTTCCTTTCTGGATTAACTTCCTGATTCGTTCCTATGCATGGGTTATTGTACTGCGTAGCCAAGGCCTGATTAATAGTCTGTTGCTAAAATTTGGCTTCATAGAAAGACCTATGCAGCTGTTATACAACGATGCAGCTGTTATGGTTGGTATGGTTTATGCGCTCTTACCTTTTATGGTATTGCCAATTTACGTTGCCTTAGAGGGTTTGGATTGGCGCCTTTTGGAGGCTGCCTATGATTTAGGTGCTTCTCCCTTTAAAGCTTTCCGTAAAATAACTCTGCCTTTGTCCATGTCAGGTATTGCTGAGGGTACCATTATGGTATTTATTTCCTCTATTGGCATGTTCATTGTTCCAGATGTTATGGGTGGTGCTAAAACTGTTTTAATCGGTAACCTTATTCAAAATCAATTCCTTTCTGCTCGTGACTGGCCCTTTGGTTCTGCTTTATCCATTGTGCTGGGTATTCTGAGCTTGATTTTGATATTCCTCTATTATCGTGCTATTAATGGTAGTAAAGGAGGTGCTCAAAATGCCTAAAACTTGGCGTGGGCATGTGCTTTGTGCATATGCGATGGCTGTATTAGTGTTCCTTTATTTGCCTTTAGTCATTTTGGCAGGCTACTCCTTTAACTCCTCCAGATTAAATGCTGTCTGGAGCGGCTTTACCACAAAATGGTATGTGCAATTGCTACATGATCGCTATGTATTGGATGCCTTTACCAATAGCTTAACCATTGCAATTATTGCTACTGTTGTTTCTACGGTTTTAGGTACAATGGCAGCTATGGCCCTGCACCGTTATAAATTTAAATCTAAAAATTTCATTGATGGTTTGCTTTATTTGCCTATTCTGGTACCAGAAATAGTTATGGGTTTGTCCATGCTGGTACTCTTCAGTCAGGTACAGATTCCTTTGGGCAAAATAACTTTGATTATTGCTCATATTACCTTCTGTCTATCTTTCGTAGTTATTACGGTTCATTCCCGTTTAGAAACTATGGAACCGGAGCTGGAATATGCAGCCCAGGATTTATATGCAACCCCTTGGCAAACCTTCCGCTATGTAACTTTACCCTTAGCTATGCCTGGTATTGTGGCTGGTGCTTTAATAGCTTTTACCCTGTCTATTGACGACTTTGTTATCAGCTTCTTCGTTGCAGGTCCTGATTCTACAACTTTGCCTTTGTATATTTATGGCTTAGTAAAACGTGGTTTGTCTCCGGAGATTAATGCTTTGTCTACCCTTATGATGGTAACTACGGTTGCGTTAGTTGTGATGGCACAAATTGCTCAACCTGCCGAGAACAAGAAAGAAGAGTAGGAGGTGTTGGCGTGAAAAAAATAATATTTTTAATGCTGACTGTTTTTACCTTGCTTTTAATGGGCTGTGGTGGTAGCAAGGAAGAGAAGCCTCAAGCAGAAGAACCGAATACCAGCGGGAAGCAGGTTTTGAATATAGCCTGCTGGCCAGACATTATTGATCCGGAGCTAGTATCTGCTTTTGAGAAGAAATACAATTGCCGTGTCAATTATGATGTAATCTCTAACAATGAGGAAACATTGGCTAAGATGCAGGCTGGCGGCGCTCAATATGACATGATTCAGGCTTCTGACTACATGGTTGAAATCATGATTAAATTGAAGCTTATCGACAAGATAGATAAGTCCAAGATGAAGCATGTGCACAATATGGTACCCTTCCTGCGTAAGCCTGCCTACGACCCTAATGGTGAATACTCCGTTCCCTATGATTGGGGCTTTACAGGTATTGTCTACAATAAGAAATATGTAAAAAAAGTGCCTACAAGCTGGGCCGATTTGTGGGATCCAGACTATCGTAATCGTGTTATTCTTTTGAACGATAGCCGTGAGGTTATTGGCATGGCTTTAAAGAAAAATGGCCATTCTAATAACACCACTAATAAGGCTGAGATTGATAACGCAATTGCGGATTTAAAAGGTCTGATGCCTAATGTTATGGCCTTTGATACTGATACTATTAAGCAAAAGGTTATTGCTGAAGAGGCTTGGATTGGCATGATGTGGTCCGGTGATGCTAGCTTTGTTAGAAACGAAAATCCGGATATTGGCTATGTTGTTCCTAAGGAGGGTGGCGTAATTTGGGCAGATAATATGCTGATTCCAACTACCTCTAGAAATCCTAAACTGGCCATAGCTTTTATCGATTTCCTTTTTGAGCCCAAGAATGCCGCTAAGAACTTCGAGTATATTGGCTACGACCAGACTAACCTGGATGCTATGCCTTTCCATACAGAAGAATTTCGCAACGACCCTGTGTTGAAAGAAGCAAGGGACAATGCTAATAAGGGTGAATGGTTGAAGGATATTGACGAAGCTATAGTCATGTATGACAGAGCTTGGACAGAATTAAAGAGTGGGATGTAATTATTAACAGCAGTCTTTTTAGAAAGACTGCTGTTTTTTGTATAACGAAAACCCCGCCATAGTGGCGGGGTTCTTTTATGCTTTAGCTATGAATAAATAAAATAACTCCTAATGTGATAGTATTAAAATGACCTGCCAGTCATGAAAATCACATTAGGAGGACGAAACATGAGTAACGAAAATAAAGAAATTGTAAATAGTTTAGCACACACGAAATGGAATTGCAAATATCACGTAGTGTTTGCACCAAAGTATAGAAGAAAAATATTCTATGAAGAAAAACGATTAACTATAAGAGATATATTACGTACATTATGTGAATGGAAAGGGGTAGAAATAATAGAAGGAGAAATATGTCCTGACCATGTACATTTGTTATTAAGTATCCCTCCAAAAATGAGCGTTTCGTATTTTATAGGATATCTAAAAGGGAAGAGTAGTCTAATGA
>JAKSOK010000015.1 GCA_024405615.1 Phascolarctobacterium sp. | reverse complement strand
TTCTATTAGAAAAATAGAGGAACAGGTTAAACTTCTGCATACTTTAGCTGAGTCTTTAAAAAAGGAAAATGTCAGTGTTAAATCTGAGAACGAAAATTTAAATGCTTCTTTGAAGAATACCCAGGACGAGCTGGCAGTTGCTATTCGAGAGCGTGACAAATTACAAAGTCATGATGACATCCTTGAAAAAATGGATGAGGTTGAAGAGGAACTGAGCAAAAAGCTTGCTAAACTGAGAAAAGATGAGGAAAAGAGCCTTGATATTCTTATGAAGCAGGTTAATAAGCCTGTGGATCAAGTTTATCGCCTTAAAGTTCTTGGTTATTTGAATACTATTGATCATTCTACCTCTAGGTTGCGTAATTACAATGATCAGAGAGCTATGTCCAAGCTGGATTCTATCGAGCAAGGTGTGGCTAATTTGACAAGCAATAATAAGGTTGGCTTGTTATGTGCCTTTTCCGTAGTATTGGGTACTTTGGTAGGGGCTTTTCTAATGAAACTGCTCTAAGCTTTGGTTTTTAGTAAATAATTGAATATGTATTAATTAAAAGCATCTCTTAAAGAACTTAGGGGATGCTTTTCTTTTACCTCATGTAAATAACAGAATAAAATAAAAAATCAGAAAATTATTGCAATTATATGCGTGTTGTGATATATTGAATATAGAAATGTTTATTTTTATAATATTATACGCATTAAGGCGTATCAATATTGACTAAGTGCGCATTAAGGCGTATAATTGAAATAAAGGAGATGCCAATGAAGCGTCGTGAGCTTATAAAAAAATTAGAGGCTAAAGGCTGGTATTTGGAAAGACATGGAGCTAATCATGATGTATATACTGATGGACTTCATTTTGAAATTGTTCCACGACATCCTGATATTAAAGAAATGTTAGCAAAAGCGATAATTAAGAAATGGAATTTAGTATAATTATTTGGAACTTTATGATACGAGGAGGGATACTATGCTTATGAAAGCTGTTTATCCAGCTGTTTTTACTCCATGTAGCGAAGGCGGATATTTTGTGAAGGTACCTGATTTACAGGTAATGACGCAAGGTGAAAATTTAGCTGAAGCCATAGAGATGTCTAGGGACGCAATAAAATTAGCTATATTAGAACTAGAATTACATAATGAAAAAATTCCGACTGCTTGTTCGGTTGAAATCTGCACTGAAAATGAGGATTTTATTTCTTATATAGATATTGATATGCGAGGCTATCGCGAAAAATATGGTGGAAAGTCCGTCAAAAAGAATTGCACCATTCCCCAATGGCTAGACGATATGGCGAAGGCTCACAACATAAACTTTTCCAATGTTTTGCAAAATGCTTTGATGAAAGAGCTCGGCATAGAGCCAAAAGCATAATTTAAAAATAATTTTACTAAAATTTTGTCCTGTGACATTTTGTTACTTGAGTTAGTGCTATACTATATTTAACAAAAGACGAGTCAAGGCAATGTTATTAATGAACTGTTTGTGCTAAAGGAGGCATGTTTGATTAATATGGAAGATATTTTAACTAAAGCTACTATAGAGGGCGTGCGTATTTACGCTTTGACAACAACAAATCTGGTTCGAGAGGTTGCTAAAAGGCATGGCTGTTCTCATTTGGCTAGTGCTGCTCTTGGTAGAGCTATGAACGGTGCTCTGTTGATGGCTGCGACCATGAAAGACAACGAACGTATCAGCCTGCGTTTCAAGGGTGATGGCCCTATTGGTGAAATTGTTGCTGATGCAGAAGGTAATAAGGTGCGTGGTTACGTAGAGAATCCTGATGTATTCTTACCTTTAAAAAATGGCAAGCTTGATGTAGGTGGCGCGGTAGGCGCAGGCAATATTATTGTTACTCGTTACCTGCAAAACGCGGAGCCCTTTACAGGCTACTGTGAGCTTGATGACGGAGAGATTGCTAGCGACTTGACTAAATACCTGTACGTGTCTGAGCAAACGCCTTCTAGCGTGGCTCTCGGTGTTTTAGTGGACAAGGAGGGTGAAGTAACTGCAGCAGGTGGTTATTTCATTCAAGCAATGCCTGGATGTGCAGATGAAGTTTTAGAAAAGCTGGAAGATAACGTTAATCGTACTCCTTATGTAACTCAACTTTTGGAGTTAGGCTATTCTGGCGAGAAAATTATCAAGCTTTTAGCTCGTGATTTAGATTTAGATGTTAAGGAAAGCATTCCTGTAGAATTTCAATGCCGTTGCAGTCGTGAGAGAATTCTTGCTGCCATGGGGGGCTTGGACAAAAAAGCTCTGGAAGAAATTGCTCAGGATGAGGTTACGGAGGCACATTGCCAGTTCTGCAATACTACCTATTCTTTTAGTCAGGAAGAAATAAAAAAGCTCGCAGAAAGCAAATAAATTGTTGACAAAACGAATAGTTGTTCGTATAATATAAGTAAAGATAACAAGAGAAGGAGGTCTTCTTAAAATGGATTTAGATAAAAAGAAAGCCTTAGATATGGCTATGCGTCAAATTGAAAAAGATTTTGGTAAGGGTAGCATTATGAAGCTTGGTGAAGCTAGTGCTAAGATGAATATAGAAGTTATTCCCACTGGTGCATTATCCTTGGATATTGCTTTAGGTGTAGGTGGTATTCCCCGTGGACGTGTAATTGAGATTTATGGTCCTGAATCTTCTGGTAAAACTACTGTTGCTTTGCATATGATTGCACAAGCACAAAAGATGGGTGGTTATGCTGCATTTATTGATGCAGAGCACGCTTTAGATCCTGAATATGCTCGTCATCTTGGTGTTGATATTGAGAACCTGCTGATTTCTCAACCGGATAATGGTGAACAAGCTTTGGAAATTGCTGATGCGCTAGTTCGCAGTGGCGCTATTGATATTATCGTTATCGACTCTGTTGCAGCTTTAGTTCCTCGTGCTGAAATTGAAGGTGAAATGGGCGATTCTCATGTGGGTCTGCAAGCTCGTTTAATGAGCCAGGCTTTGCGTAAGCTGACTGGCTTGATTTCTAAGTCTCGTTGTGCCACTATTTTTATTAACCAAATTCGCGAAAAGGTTGGCGTTATGTTTGGCAATCCGGAAACTACTACAGGCGGTCGAGCTTTAAAATTCTATTCCACTATTCGTATGGATGTACGTCGTGTAGATAGCTTAAAGAACGGCAATGATGTTATTGGTAGCCGTACTCGTATTAAGGTTGTAAAAAACAAAGTGGCTCCTCCCTTTAAGCAAGCTGAATTTGATATCATGTATGGTACTGGTATTTCTCATGAAGGCTGCTTAGTTGATTTAGGTGCAGACTTAGACATTATTCAAAAAAGTGGTGCATGGTATTCCTATGGCGATACCCGTCTTGGTCAAGGTAAGGAAAAGGTTAAAGATTATCTGAAGGAAAATCCGGAACTGGCTAAAGAAATTGAGAACAAGATTCGTGCAGCAACTGTTGCTAAGGTTGCTGATGAACCTGTAGCTCAAGAGCAAGAAGATGATTTTTCCAATATTACTGCAGTTTTCAGAGATGAATATTAATGGAAGTCTTTGAAGAACAGGCTAAGAAAACTAGGAGAAAAACTAGACCTAAGCTACAGCTGGAAACAGAACAACAAACCTATAATTATGCCTTAAATTTGTTGAGCTATCGTGATCACAGCCAAAAGGAAATGCGTCAAAAGTTGAGTCGTAAAGGTGCATCTTTAGAACAAATTCAAAACTCGATTGAGAAGTTGACAGATTACGGTATCATGGATGAAGAACGCTTTGCTCAGCGAGTGTATGAAGCTTGGTTGGCGAAACGCTGCTATGGCAAGCAGCATCTTATAGCTGAACTGCAAAAAAAAGGAGTTCCACAAGAATATGTGAATAATATTTTAGAGCAATTCACGCCTGAATTAGAGGCAGAACGTGCAGAAATAGCAGCACAGCAATTTTGTAAGGTTAACCAGAAAAAGATAGTGTTAGGTCTTAATAGTAATGATCCTAAGGAGAAACAAAAGCTTTATGCTGCTGCTGGAAGGTATCTTGCAGCACGTGGTTTTGGTGGTTCCTATATGGAAGTACTGTTAGATTATATGAAAAAATCATAAAAAATAAGCAATTCAATAGTTAAATTCAATGGGTTAAGAGCATTGCTTTTAGCCCATTTTTTATGTGCATTTTTGCTAACAATTCTCAATAAGAACTTGACTTTTGTGCCCATTTTTTGTACAATGTAAATGTCGTATAGTATGCTTGGATGGGGTGTACTAACGGTTATGCCATATATTGGCTTATGTTTATTGCCCTAATTCTGAATTTAATAATTCGTTAATATATATATTTGATCAATATTCTAGCTTAGGCTAAAATGAACCAATAGTTCTTAAAAGGTCGTGTGTTTATATAAATAGATTAGAGGATTCAATGGAATAAGGACATTTGAACAGGCGCAGAAAACTGAGCCTGATTTTGTTATGCAAAAAATATGAAAAAATCTAAAAAGTAGGAGGTGAGTACCATTTTAGAAATTATTGGAACCGCAATTGTTATGGGTTTGGTAGGCGGTGCAATAGGCTATTTGGTTCGTAAAAATGTAGCCGAAGCAAAAATTGCGTCTGCTGAAGAACAAGCAATAAAGATTATTCAAGAAGCTGAGCAAAATGGCGATGCTAAATGTAAAGAGATGATGGTGGAGGCTAAGGAAGAAATCCATCGCATGCGTTCCGAAATGGAGCGTGAAAGCAAGGATAGACGTAGTGATTTACAACGTCAGGAAAGACGCCTAGTGCAAAAAGAGGAAAATCTTGATCGTAAGATGGAATCCTTTGAGCGCAAGGAAGAAAAACTGGCTGCTAAGGAACAACGTTTAACTGCATCTCAAGATAAATTAGATGCTTTATATGCTCAACAAAGCACTGAATTAGAACGTATTTCCGGTTTGACTAGTGAAGAAGCTAAGAAAGAACTGTTAGAATCTTTGGCTGAAGATGTTAAGGTTGAATCCGCTATGCTGATTAAGGATATGGAACAGCAAGCAAAGGATGAAGCTGACAAAAAAGCACGTGAGATTATCTCTCTAGCTATTCAACGTTGTGCTGCTGATCAAGTAGCAGAAACCACTGTTTCTGTTGTTGGCTTGCCTAACGATGAAATGAAGGGTCGTATTATCGGTCGTGAAGGTCGTAATATTCGCACTTTGGAAACCTTGACTGGTATCGATTTAATCATTGATGATACTCCGGAAGCCGTAATTATTTCTGGCTTTGATCCTGTACGTCGTGAAGTTGCGCGCATTGCCTTAGAGAAATTGATCAACGATGGTCGTATTCATCCGTCTCGTATTGAAGAAATGGTTGAAAAGGCACAAAAAGAAGTTGAACAACGTATTAAAGAGGCTGGCGAACAAGCTACTTTCGCAGTTGGCGTTCATGGTTTACATCCTGAACTAATTAAACTGTTAGGCCGTTTACGTTATCGTACAAGTTATGGTCAAAATGTTTTGAACCACTCTGTAGAGGTTGCTAACTTGGCAGGCATCATGGCATCTGAATTAGGTGTCGATGTAATGCTAGCTAAACGTGCAGGTTTATTGCACGATATTGGTAAGGCAATTGACCATGAAATGGAAGGCTCTCACGTAGAGATTGGTGCAGAAATTGCTAAGAAATTCCGTGAGTCTGAAATGGTTATTAATGCCATCGCTGCTCACCATGGTGATTGTGAACCTAAGACTGTTGAAGCAGTTTTAGTAGCTGCTGGTGACGCTGTATCTGCTGCAAGACCTGGTGCTAGACGTGAAACTCTGGAAAGCTATCTGAAGCGTTTGACTCGTCTGGAAGAGATTTCTGAATCCTTTGAAGGCGTTGAAAAATGCTATGCAGTTCAAGCTGGTCGTGAAATCCGCATTATGGTTAAACCTGATGTTATCGATGATGCTTCTGCAGTATTGCTGGCACGCGATATCTCTAAAAAGATTGAAGCTGAGATGGAATATCCTGGCCAAATCAAGGTTGTTATCATTCGTGAAACTCGCGCAGTTGATTACGCAAAATAATTATCAAATTTGGAGCTGTTTTCGAACAGCTCCTTTTTTGTTTGTAAGATAAAGATTGACGCTATAGTTAAGTGTGTGTAAAATTAAAATATCAATATCATGAAGGTAACAAAAATGAATTTTTTAAAGAAGTCTTTTCTAGCTTTACTATGCATGTTAAATACAACAGCCTGGGCTAATGATAATGTACAACATCAGTTGCAGCAAATGTCTTTAGAAGAAAAGGTAGGACAACTGTTTTTTGTTCGTCCGGAAGCATTAATAGGTGACAGCAGTGCTGCAACCTTGCTAGCACACAATACAGGAACAACTAAAGTTACTCATAGTATGCGTAAAGGTATTAAGCGTTATCCTGTGGGAGGAGTAGTTTTATTTGGTAAAAATATTAAGCATCCCGCACAGACGAGAACGCTGATAAAAGAGTTACGAGCAGCCAGTAGAAATAGTAGGTTAATAATCGCTGTTGATGAAGAAGGCGGTACAGTTGCTCGTCTTGCTAACAATCCTGAGATGCAGGTGATAAATGTAGGCAATATGTGTCAGGTTAATTCTTCGACAAAAGCGTATTTGGCAGGTCATCGCATCGGGAAATATTTACGCGACTATGACTTTGATATGGATTTTGCCCCAGTGGCAGATGTTTTGGTTAATCCTGAGAACAAGTTGGTGAATAAACGCTCTTTTGGCAACGATGCTAAAACCTGTGGTATTTATGCCCAAGAATACATAAAAGGCTTGCATGATTATAGTATTATGTCCACGGTTAAGCATTTTCCAGGTCACGGTGGCTGGGAAGCTGATTCTCATATAGGTTTAAGTGAAAGCTTAGCGACGCTTGAGGATTTGCGGGCCCAGGAATTTGTTTCCTTTAAAAAAGCATTAGCTGGCGATACAGAAGCTGTAATGATTGCGCATATGGTTTTTCCAAAGATTACTCAGGACAATGTTCCTGCTAGCCTTAACAGATATTTCATAACTGATATTTTACGTGAAGAAATAGGTTTTAAAGGTTTAATTATAACGGATAGTTTGGGAATGGAGGCCATAGTTAAATATTTTGGTCCTGCTGAAGCTGCAGTTATGGCTTTAAATGCTGGTGCGGATATATTGCTTATGCCTAACGATCTTGCTTTGGCTTATAAAGGCATTCTCGAAGCGGTACAGCAGGGAAGAGTATCTCAGGAACGCTTAGATGATGCTGTAGGAAAGCTACTATTATATAAAAACAAGCTTAAATAATTTGAAAGAAGCTCTTGTTAAATGAGGGCTTCTTTTTTTTATAATCAAAAACTTTGACTTTTTAACTTTTTTATTGAAAAAGGTGTTGACTTTAGTATTCAGGAGTGGTATTATAACATCAACAAAGATATTAGCACTCTATACAGTCGAGTGCTAATAAACAAAAGAGGTAAGGAAAATGCTAGACGAGAGAAAGAAAAAGATTCTCCAACTAATAATTGAAGATTATATTTCCACGGCTGAACCTGTGGGCTCTCGTAACCTGGCTCGCAAGTATGACCTAGGACTTAGCCCTGCTACTATTCGTAATGAAATGAGCGATTTGGAAATGCTCGGCTACCTAGAACAACCTCATACCTCTGCAGGACGAATTCCTTCAGCGCAAGCTTATCGCTTTTATGTTGATTCCATGATTGAGCCTGGGAGTCTTACCGACAACGATAGAGCTCTTATCAATGGCTGGTATACCGAGCGTAGAAGAAATATTGATGAAATCTTTCAGTCTACAGCAAAGATTCTTTCCAGAATGACTCAAAATGTTTCCATGGTTTTAGCTAATAAGGATTCAGAAGCTGTTTTCAGATATATGAAGTTCCTACCGCTAAATGAGGATCACGCAATTTTAATTATCGTAACTGATGATGGTAACGTAGATAACTGTGTGGTAGAAATTCCTTTGGGAATGCGTCAGGATGAGCTAGATTATATGGCTGGCCGTGTTAGTAGAATATTAGAAGGAAAGCCCCTTTCTGTAATCAGTGAAAATATCCTAGAGGGTATACATACTGATGTAGCAGAAGATGAGCTGATGTTTAGAAGCCTGTTACGTTCTCTCAGAAAAATTAGTCGCAAGCATCGCGAACAAAGAGTTTTCCTGGGTGGTACTAAACAGCTGCTAAATCAACCTGAATTCCGTGATGTGGACAGAGTACAGAACCTGTTAGGCATTCTTGAAGAGGAACGCGTGGTGCGTGATCTTTTACAAGCTGGTGAAGATAGTGGCCTTAAGATTACCATAGGTACTGAAAATAAATTCACAGGCATTCAAGACTGCAGTATGGTCCAAGCTACCTACAGATTAAATGGTAAAATCGTAGGTACTATGGCGGTGTTAGGACCTACTCGTATGGAGTACGGCAAAGTAATAACTGTTATGGACTACCTGCATAAATACTTAAAGACAATGTTTGAACAGGGTTCAGACAAAGAATAGGAGGAAGAACCTTGGAAGAAGAAGTAAAGAAGACTCAAGAGGCTGCTGAAGCCCAAGAGGCAAAGGCTGAAGAAGCTAAGGAAGAAGCAAAGACTGAAGCTAAAGAAGCTGAGGTAATTGATCCCAAAGATGAGCAAATTACTGAGCTTAATAATCGCCTTTTAAGATTGCAAGCTGACTTCGACAATTTCCGTCGTCGTACAACTGCAGAAAAAGAAAGCTTATCTACTTTCGTAACTGCTAACGTTGTAGAAAAATTCTTAAAGATTCTGGACAACTTTGAAAGAGCTGAAGCAAGTGCAGCAAAGAATTCTGATCCAGCAAGCATCATGAAGGGTATTACACAAATTCGTAAACAATTCGACGAAGCTTTAAAGGCTTTGAAGGTTGAAGAAATTCCTACCTTGAACGAAAAGTTTGATGCGAATTTCCACGAGGCTATTATGAGAGGTCATAATCCTGAGATTGAAGATGAAATTGTGGATATGGTCTTTGAAAAAGGCTATAAGATTGGCGATAGAGTAATCAGACATTCCAAGGTTAGAGTAAATTCTAATGAAGAATAAACTTTACTACAGCAAAATGTAGCAAGTTTAGATATAAATAAGTTAATTAATTCAAAGTGATAAATTTTAGGAGGAAAAAATCATGTCTAAAGTAATTGGTATTGACTTAGGTACTACTAACTCTGTTGTTGCAGTAATGGAAGGCGGCAACCCGACCGTTATTACTAATAATGAATCTACTAAACTGACTCCTTCCGTAGTTGGTTTCAAAAAAGATGGCTCCAAGCTGGTTGGCCAAATGGCAAAACGTCAAGCAGTTTCCAACCCAGACCGCACCGTAATTTCTATTAAACGTCACATGGGTGAAGGCGCATATCGCGAACACATCATGGGTAAGGATTATTCTCCTGAAGAAATTTCTGCAATGATTCTGCAAAAGCTGAAAGCTGATGCTGAAGCATACTTGGGCGAAACTGTAACCCAAGCAGTTATTACTGTTCCTGCATACTTCTCTGATAGCCAACGTCAAGCAACTAAAGATGCTGGTAAGATTGCTGGCCTGGAAGTTTTGCGTATCGTTAACGAACCTACTGCTGCTGCTTTCGCATATGGTATCGATAAAGGCGAAGAACAAACTGTTATGGTATATGACCTGGGCGGCGGTACCTTCGACGTATCCATCCTGGAAATGGGCGATGGCGTTTACGAAGTAAAAGCAACTAACGGCGATACTCATCTGGGCGGCGATGACTTCGATAAGAAGATCATGGACTGGATGGTTGAAGAATTCAAGAAACAAGAAGGCATTGACCTGTCTAAAGATAAAATGGCTATGCAACGTATTCGTGAAGCTGCAGAAAAAGCTAAAATCGAATTGTCTGGCGTACTGAGCACCAACATCAACCTGCCCTTCATCACTGCAGGTGAAGATGGCCCTCTGCACTTAGACCTGGATCTGTCCCGTGCTAAATTCGAAGCTATGACTGCAGACCTGGTAGAACGTACCATGGGTCCTGTTCGTCAAGCTATGAGCGATGCTGGCATGTCTGCTAGCCAAATTAACAAAGTTCTGCTGGTTGGCGGTTCCTCTCGTATCCCTGCTGTACAAGCAGCTCTGAAACAATTCATCGGCAAAGATCCGGACCGTGGCATCAACCCTGACGAATGCGTAGCAGTTGGTGCAGCTATCCAAGCTGGTATCCTGGCTGGCGAAGTTAAAGACGTACTGCTGCTGGACGTTACTCCGTTGTCCTTAGGTATCGAAACTCTGGGCGGTGTATTCACCAAGATTATTGATCGTAACACCACCATTCCTACCTCTAAGAAACAAGTATTCTCCACTGCATCTGATAACCAACCTTCCGTAGACGTACACGTTCTGCAAGGCGAACGTCCGATGGCTGCTGACAACAAGACCTTAGGTCGTTTCGAATTAGGCGGTATCCCTGCTGCTCCTCGTGGAGTTCCCAAAATCGAAGTTGCTTTCGATATCGATGCTAACGGTATCGTAAAGGTTTCCGCTAAAGATCTGGGTACCGGCAAAGCTGCTGATATCACCATCACTTCTTCTGGTTCCTTGAGCAAGGACGAAGTTGACCGCATGGTTAAAGAAGCAGAAGCAAATGCTGATGCAGATAAGAAACGTCAAGAAGGCATTGAAGCTCGTAACCAAGCTGACTCCCTGCTGTATCAAGCAGAAAAGACCTGCAAGGATATGGAAGGCAAAGGCAAAGACGATATGATCGCTAAGGTTAAAGCAGCTGCTGATAAGCTGAAAGAAACCATGAAGGGCGAAGATGTTGAAGCAATTAAGAAAGACACCGAAGAACTGACTAAACCTCTGTATGAACTGAGCGCTGAACTGTACAAGGAAACTGAAGCAGCTAAGAATGCAGGTGCAGTTGGTGCTGAAGGTGCTAAAAAAGCGGACGATGACGTAATCGACGCTGAAGTTGTTGACGACAAGAAATAACAATAGTTAATAGTTAACAGTTAATAGTTAATAGATTGAGTTGATATTAACTGTGATAGAAAAATAAAAGTTTGGGGATGGGTAATGGGATGTCTGTTACCCATTTCCTAGTATTTGTAATTAGGAGGCATGAGCCTTGGCTAAGAGAGATTATTACGAGGTCTTAGGGGTAAAAAAAGATGCCTCTAAGGGCGAATTAAAAAAGGCGTTTTATAAGCTGGCAAAAAAATATCATCCTGATGCTAATCCAGATGACAAAGAAGCTGAAGCTAAATTTAAGGAAGCAAATGAAGCTTATCAAGTATTGAGTGATGATGAAAAGCGTGCTCAATATGACCAATTAGGTCCTGAAGCCTTCGAACAGGCAACCCAGGGCGGTGGTGGCGGCCAAGATCCTTTTGGTGGTTTTGGTGGCTTCGGTCAAGGTGGCTTTGGCGGTTTCGAAGATATTTTTGGCGATATTTTCGGCGGTGGTGCTGGTAGACGTCGTCAACAAAATGGTCCTCAACGCGGTGCTGATATGCGCTTCGATTTGGAAATCAGCTTCGAGGAAGCAGCTTTTGGCGTTACTAAAGAAATTAAGATTACTCGTGACCAAAAATGTGAGCATTGTCATGGCGAAGGTGCAGAGCCTGGGTCTAAGGTTGATACCTGTACTGAATGTCATGGTACTGGCTATGTACGCTATGCACAACAAACCATGTTTGGTCAAATGATAAATGAACGTCCCTGTCCTAAATGCCATGGCGAAGGCAAGATTGTTGCTAATCCTTGTAAGAAATGTCATGGCAAAGGTACCGTTAAGGCTAGCAAGCCTTTGACTGTTAAGGTTCCTGCAGGTGTTGATGATGGCACCAGATTACGTGTTGCTGGCGAGGGCGGCGCTGGTCAAAAGGGCGGCCCGAGTGGTGATTTATACGTATATCTGTACGTACGTCCTCACAAGGTTTTCCAACGCGATGGCGTGAATGTTATTTGCGAGGTTCCTATCAACATTGTTCAAGCTACTTTAGGTGCAGAAATCAAGGTTCCTACTCTTGATGGTAGCGTAACCATGAAAATTCCAGAAGGTACTCAACCAGGTAGCGTACTGCGCTTGAAGGGTAGAGGTATTCCTAGTCTTCGTGGTGGCCAACGTGGCGACCAATTGGTACGCGTAAAGGTTGTTGTTCCTACCAAGCTTAATGACAAACAAAAGGAAGCTCTGCGCAAATTTGGCGAAGAAAACAAGGGAAATATTAATCCTGAGGAAAAAAGCTTCTGGGATAAGGCAAAAAGCTTATTTAATTAAAATAACATTAAACAAGTCTATTTCTACAACTGTGGAAGTAGGCTTGTTTTATTTTTGACATAATGTATATTTGTTATTTTTATATTGAAGTTGTTCGTAAGTTATTCTATAATGTTTATATACATAAATAGAATTAAATACTACTAGAGAGGTGCAATTATGTATAAAAAGCTCGCATGTGTTTTTGCTTGTGCTTGTTTATTAGTTAGTGTAGGCTGTGGTGGAAATAATCAAAAAGCTACAACTACACAAAATCAGGTATATTTACAACTTACGGATGATGCTGGACGTAAAATTGTTTTGCCTAAAAAGCCTGAAAGAATTGTTGCTTTAAGTCCATCTTATTTAGAACCTATAGATGCTATTGGGGGACAGATTATTGGCAGACCTACAGCAAAACGTGGTGCTGTGCCCAAGAGTATGGAAAAAGCAACTGAGGTGGGGCATACCTTTAATGTAAATATGGAAAGTGTAGTAGGTTTAAAACCCGACTTAGTGTTAGCTAGTAAATCTCAGCATGCTAAATTCATTTCACTTTTAGAATCAAATAAAATTAATACTTTAGAGTTTCAAATGCATACCTATAATGAAGTGAAGGGCTTTATTGATGCTTTAGGTAAAATATATAATAAACCAGAGCAGGCTAAAAAGCTATGTGATAAAATGGACGCTGAAGTTAAGGTCGTTTTAGATAAGCTTCCTAAAGAAAAGAAAAAAGTAGTAATTTTATTTGCAACGGCCAATTCAGTAACAGTATCTGGCTCACAATCCGTGGCTGGTTGCATTAGTGATATGATGGGTTTTGAAAATGTTGCAGCTAAAGCTTTAAAAGGAAATTCTGAAAAAACACCTTACAGTATGGAGAAATTGGTAGAACAGAATCCTGATATTATTTATATAACCTCTATGGGCAAAGCTGATAAAATTCAAAAGCGTTTGCAGGCTGACTTTGAAAGTAATCCTGCTTGGAGAGGTTTGGATGCCGTAAAAAATAAAAGGGTTTATGCTTTGCCAGAAGAAAAATTCTTGTTGAATCCAGGCATTCATTATCCTGAAGCAGTAGAATTTATGGCTAAAAAAGCTTATCCAGAGGCATTTTCAAAATAAGAGGAGAAGACAATGGAGCATAGAACAGATACTACAGAGGTAGTGAACTTTTGGGGCATACCTCGTAGCTTATGGAGAACAGGTGTATTAATAGTGTTTTTTGCTTTAGTTTTGCTAGGTTTCTTCTTAAGCTTAACTAAAGGCTCCAGTCAGATAACTTTAAATCAAATTATAGATATCTTATCTAATCCAGGGGATAGTCCTCAAAGCCAAATTATCTGGAATATTCGTATGCCACGAACTATTGTGGGAGCATTGGTAGGGGTAAATCTATCCTTGGCTGGCGCTATACTGCAGGCGGTTATGAGAAATCCATTGGCAGATCCTCACATTATTGGTATTTCTTCTGGTGCCGGTTTAGCTGGTGTAGCAATAATGATTTTGTTTCCAGAGATGGAAATGCTACTTACTCCTGTAGCCTTTGTTGGAGCTATGTCAGCAGCTGTAATCATTTATATTTTGGCTTGGAAAAACGGTATTAAGCCTGTACGTATTATTCTGGCGGGGGTAGCGGTTTCTGCTTTTTTAGGCGCCGGAATAAGTGGTTTAATGATTTTCTTTAGCGATAGAGTACATGGTGCGCTAATGTGGATGGTTGGCGGCTTAGCAGCTCGTAGTTGGCCTCATGTACACATTATCTTGCCCTATGCAATCATTGGCTTACTCTTAGCGTTTTGTGCAGCTTCTTATCTTAATGTTCTTCAATTAGGTGATGAGATGGCTCGCGGACTTGGTGTTAATGTGGAGGTTACCCGTATTTTATGTACTGCTTTAGCGGCACTTTTAGCAGCTAGCTCTGTTAGTGTAGTTGGCTTATTAGGCTTTGTAGGTTTGATTGTACCTCATGCGGCTCGGCTTTTAGTAGGTAGTGACTATCGCTTTTTGCTGCCCTCTGCGGCTTTATTAGGGGCTGCAACGGTAACCCTAAGCGATACCTTTGCTCGGGTAATTTTAGCGCCTGTAGAGCTTCCAGTAGGCATTATTATGGCCTTTTTAGGAGCCCCCTTCTTTCTGTTTTTGTTAAGGAGGGAAATCTAATGACTATTATAGATGTTAAGAATTTATGCGTGAGCATAAATGATAAACCGATTGTTAAAAATCTATCTTTTGTAATCCCTGAGCATCAGCTAACAGCAATTATTGGACCAAATGGTTGTGGTAAAAGTACAACCTTAAAGGCGATTTCAAGGATTCTCCCTTATACGGGTGAGATTACATTTAAAAATAAAAATACTAAAAGTTTTTCCCATAAGGAATTTGCCCGCTCTCTGGCGGTCTTAACTCAATCTCCTCAAGCACCTACGGATATAACGGTATATGATTTGGTAGAAATGGGACGCTTTCCCTATAGAAGCTTTTTAGGTCGTCAAACGGAAGAAGACAAACATTACGTACATTGGGCTTTAGAGCAAACCGGGATGCTGGAAATGCGTCACAGGTTGCTATCTACTTTGTCCGGTGGTGAAAGGCAAAGAGCCTGGATAGCCATGGCTTTGGCCCAAAATCCAGAGGTGTTGTTTTTAGATGAACCCACAACTTATCTGGATATTTGTCATCAGCTGGAAATAATGCAGTTGCTAGAACGCTTGAATAAAGAACTTGGGCTAACTGTTGTCATGGTTTTGCATGATTTAAATCATACACTCCAATATACAAACCATGTTATTGTTATTAAGCAGGGAGAACTTGTTTGTGAAGGTAATCCTAAAGATGTGGTAGATAAAGAATTACTACGCAAGGTATATAGTGTGCTAGCAGATGAGTTTGCTTGCAGTAATGGTTTAAGGGCATTGTTACCTGTAGATTTAATAAAACAGTAATTTTGCTATAGTGGTTAAGCTATATAATTACAAAGCGTCCATGAATTTACTAGATTTTTATTATACATGGATAGTGAAATAAAAAGGCCGGAGAAAAATTCTCCGGCTTATCTATTTTTTGTTTTAAATTAGAATGTCCAGGTTAAAGCGCTCCACAGACGTTTGTCTCTGTCGCTACCTTCCTTGGCTTTGGTATCATAGTAGGTAACTTCTGCAACGAGGTTTTTAGCAATTGCGTAATCAGCACCTACGCTCCAGCCTTTAAAGCCACCATCTAATTCGGTGTTACCATCGATGGCATGAGCAACATAGGTTTGTTCGCCTTGATTATAGTAATGTGCATTTAAACCCCAAGAACCTTTTTCTTCAGCTTCTGCGCCACGATAGGACAGACCTAAAACATAACCGTTTTTGCTGGTTGCTTTCAGTTCGTCGCTACCAGAACCGTTGCCTCTAATGTATACTGCATTAGCAGTTAAATCTTTAGCGATTTCGTGACTTGCGCTTAAAGCGAAAATTTTAACTCCAGCATTTAATTCAGTATCGGTAGAATCAACATAGCATAAATTTCTGAATCTAGCATATTCAGCTTTGATTTCAGTGTTTTCAGCAGGAGCGTAAATTAAACGAGCACCTGTCATTTTACTTCTTTCTTGTTCAAATTGCATTTCATGGCCATCTAAGTTTTGAGCCATGAAAGCTTCGATTCTTACTTTATCACTAATGTCATGACCAATTTGTACACTGTCCATGCGTTCTAAATCGTCGTCTAAAACGTTACCGTCAGCAATGCCGATACCAACACGACCAATAGTAATGTCTACTTGATCATATTTGCCTTCTACATAAGCTTGCTTTAAAACAACATCATGATGTCTAGAGCCTCTTTTTGCTCTAATATCATGTTCGTTTTCAGCCATGGCTACGATTTTCCAGTCTTCTACAGGTTTGTAAACAAATTCTAAACGGGTACGCAGAGCGGATTCATAGCTTTGGTCATTTACCTTAACTTTTTCTGTCATGTAGTTAGCACGAACTTCGCCATTAATTTCTAATTTGTCGTTAATTTCTGCTGCAAAAGCAGAGCCTGCAACGCCTAAAGCCATAGCCATAGCTAGAACTAGAGATTTTTTCATAAATTATTCCTCCTATAATGAAATAATGGTTTACTATTTTTAGATTAGTAGAAGCTAATATAATTATGCGTTTTATATTTTAACGCCAATAAGTTAGCCTAAGCTAATTCGATAATATGATAACACAATGCTAACTTAAATGCAAGGTTTTTTTATAAAAAAGGCTGTTGACGAGTGCAATCTCTAGACAACAGCCTTTAAAATACTAAAAAATATTATTTAACTAAAGCGTCAACAGCGTCTTTTACGCGAGCAACGAATTGTTCACGAATCTTTGCGTTTTCGCCAGCGCCATGGATGTAAGGAATAACCTTAACCTTAGCTTCTTTTTCCATGATGGATTTATGAGAATCTTCTTCGTCACCAGCCATATCGTTGTTAGCATGGTCGCCAGCAACCATCATCAAAGGCATAATGGTAACTTCTTTAATTTTCTTTTCTTTCAGCCAATCAACAGCATCTTCTACAGAAGGCCAGCCTTCTACAGAATAAATCATAGCATCATCACGACCCAGTTGGTTCAGGCGAGCTTGCATTACAGAGTAGTAAGCGTTAGCTGGGTGAGGAGTGCCATGAGTCATGATCATAACTGCTTTGCCTTTTGCCTTTGCGGGGAATTGAGTAGCATAAGCTTCCATAACGTCTTTAACGTCATCCGGTTGATCTTCTTGACCTTGGAAATACATCAGCGGAGTAGCCAGGGTTGCTTTCTTGAATTCGTTTTTGAATTGATGGAAAACAGCTTCTTTATAAGCATATTCAATACCAGGGATAATATCTAGAGAGGTGAAAGCAACACGAGTGTAGCCGTCAGCCTTCAGTTGAGCAACAGCTTCTTCAGGGGTAGGAATTACCAAACCCTCTTTTTTCTTAACGCGGTCAATGATGATGTGGGAGGTATAAGCTACAACAACTTTTTTGTCAGGGTTAGCAGCTTTAATTGCTTCAACGGTAGCGTCAATGGTTTTAGCGCGAGTATCCTTATAGGTGGTACCAAAGCTCATAACCAGAATAGCATCTTTATCGGGCAGATTTGCTAAAGCAGCATTTTCGTTAACTTTAACGCCAACTTGAGTTGCTTGCAGTAAAGCTGCAGTAGGAGCTTTTACTTCATCGCTTAATTGATAAGCTGCTTCAGAAACCATGCTGAAGCCAGTGATAGCACAGAATGCTGCAGCCATAGCTGCCATTTTTTTCATAGATTTCATAACACATATCTCCTTTTTAAAAATGTAAAGAATGAGAAAATGAGTTCCAGTTTATACGATAAATAAACTGTCTTACGATACTTAATTATAACATGTATCAATAAGAAGTCAATATAAATATATATATCATTAATAATTTTTATGAATATTAATAAAAAGAGATCTATATATACATATAAATCTCTTTCTAAGAACCATTTAAACGTTATAAAATTGTTTGAACCATTGAGGAATTATAAGATTAGTTTCATTGGTATACTCTCCAATGCTGTGGCTACCATTAGGGAAAATATGTGCTTCGCAGCACTCTCCTAAAAGTTCGA
>JAKSOK010000149.1 GCA_024405615.1 Phascolarctobacterium sp. | reverse complement strand
TACCCTCTGCAAACAAACGCAATCTAAATTTATGCCAATCCTTCATAGATTTATAACTTTTTAAAAACTGGTCAGAAGTATGCACTTTTACCCCTCCAGGAACTTATAAATTGCTTAGATTATATCATAAAAGAAAATACTCTACAATGAATACCCCTTAATTATAATAGGATATTAATAAAAAAATCTTGTAAAAAATTACATTATTTAGTAAAATAAGATTGGTGTTTTATAAACCTTTTATTATTGAGACTAATTATCAATTTGAAAATACAACTAATCTTGGAGGGCGAACGTGGAAGTTATTGAGCGTACTAAAGAAATGCTAGAAGCTGAAATAAAACAGCTTACCAACCAGCTTCGCAAAACGAATCGTAAAATAGAACGGTTAGAACGTGACCGTCGTATAATGGCAGTACTTTTTGACCAATCTGCTAAGTTACGCAATATTAACGACGCAGAAGTAAAAAGGCAGTCTTTCTATAATACTATATTGCTAGAAAACGCCCCGGATATCTTTTTCCTACTGAATACTGAATTAGTAGTACGTATGGTTACTGACCAATTCTACAAAATTTCCAATCTTAATATTCAGGTTGTTGATTTACCTATTAGAACTGCTCTATGCTCAGTGCTATCTAATGAATTAATAACAAATCTGGAAAAGCATTGTCGCGAAGTAATGTCGTCTTCCCAAACTCAAAGCTTCATCGAACATGTTGACACTAGCACGAGTCTAAATCGTATTTTTGAAATCTCTATCAGCCCGGCTCGTAGTAAGGCTGACAATCAAATCTTAGGCGTTATTCTTGTCTTCCGTGACATTACTGACTTAGTTAAGGCTAAAGAACGAGCTGAAGAAGCTGACCAAGCGAAATCAAACTTTCTAGCAAACATGTCTCACGAAATTAGAACTCCTATGAACGCTATCATTGGTATGTCCGAGTTCATTCTTCGTGATGCACCTGATAGCATAGTCCGTGAACATGCCTCCCAAATCAAAACCGCCTCCCACTCTTTACTCTCCATTATTAACGATATCTTAGACTTCTCTAAAATCGAAGCCGACCGCTTTGAACTCAATCAAGATAAATTTAGTCTCTCCTCCGTACTATATAATGTAGTTGCTATTGCAACTGCTCGTATGCAGGATAAAGATTTGAAATTCGAGCTAAATATAGACCCCTCCATCCCCTATACTCTCATAGGTGACGAGCGTCGTTTACAACAGGTTATTATTAACCTCATAAATAACGCTATTAAATTCACTCCCCATGGTAGTGTTACCCTCCATATTTGGCCCGAGATTATTTCTGACAACAAACTACATCTTCACTGCAGTGTTTCTGATACAGGCATCGGCATCAAAGAAGAGGACCGCAGTCAGCTTTTCCAAAGCTTCGTTCGTGTGGACACTACCCGAAATCGTAGTATTGAAGGAACTGGTCTTGGCCTAGCAATCTGCCAACGCTTAGTAAAAAGAATGAACGGCAAGATTACTTTCTATAGTGTTTATGGCTTAGGAACTACCTTTACCTTCTACATTGAATGCTCCTATAGCGGTAAAGAAACCCTAGGAGTTATTGACACCAAAGATTTACGCAACGAATCGCAAAGCTTCGAGCCAACCTTTAGTGCACCTAATCTTAACATTCTGGTAGTAGATGACAATACCGTAAATCTTAAGGTAGCCCAAGGTATCTTCAAGTCTTATAGCAATAATATAGCTTTAGCTACCAGTGGTATAGAGGCTATTGAATTAGCCGAAAAGAAGACCTTCGATATTATTTTCATGGACCACATGATGCCCATCATGGATGGTGAGGAAGCTATGCAACACATTCGCAAACTACCTCAATATGCCGAGACTCCAATTGTGGTTTTGACTGCCAATACCATCAGCGGTGCTAGAGATTCCTATTTGTCCATGGGTTTCTCTGATTTTCTGCCTAAACCCATTGATTTAAAGCAGGCAGATGCTATTTTAGCTAAATTTACTCCAGTAGAGTTTAAGCAAGACTTCGCAAATAATGGTAGCTTCGTTCCTAATCCTATAGATCAGGAAATTCTTGAGCAAGTAGCAGCAGAAGGCAAAGAAAAGCTCCTATTGCTACCTAAACTCGTTGAACAGAAAGATATCAAAAATTATACCATTCAGGTACATGCTCTCAAAAGTGTAGCCGCTTTAATCGGTCGCAAATCTCTGTCTGAACATGCTCTAGCCCATGAAAAAGCCGGCAAAGCCAAAAATCTTAGATACATAGAAAAAGATTTGGATTCCCTTTTATACGAATACAGAGCCTTACTTGAAGAACTAGCTACTAAAACAAAGGTCTATGTGTCTGAGCCTGAACCTGAACCCCAAGTTAATTTGCAAAAATTATCTGAAGACCAATTTGCAGAAATAATCACTCGTTTTGAGGGTGCTCTGGAAGATTTTGATTTAGACCTTCTGACAGAATTTATCAATGAAACTAAACATTACCAACTGAATCCAACTCAGTTAAACATTTTAAGTTCCATGCAAGCAGCAGCTGCTGCCTTTGATTACGACAAACTTAACGAACTCATTGTTTTATTAAAAAGTAAAAAAGGAGAATAATTATGGCTGCTAAAACCGTTTATACTGAAGAAATTGATGATTTAGAATTAGCTGCTGCTGAATTACATGCAAAACTAAAGGATTTCCACATTATGAAAAACACTCTTGGTATTGTTTTTTGCGATGTTGAAACCGACGAAATCGCATTAGTAGAAGAGCTACATAAATATTATGATTTCCCCATCATTGGTGCCACAACCGTTGCCATGATTACCACCGAAGATGGTTACAAGGACACCGGCATTTCCCTAATGGTTTTGACCTGTGATTATGGTGAATTCTGCGCGGACGTGACAGAAGAATTGACGGCAGAAAACGCGCAGGAGGAAATCACTAAAACCTATAATAAAATAAAAACGAGCATGAATACCCCAGAAAAGCTGGCCCTGGTTTATGCTCCCCAGATGACCTATCTTACCGGTGACTCTATTGTTAACTATCTTACTGCCATCAATCCAGATGTTCATCTCTTTGGTGGCATTGCCTCTGACAGCTTCGATTTAACCTCTAATCGCATTTTCTACAATGATATTTCCTCTCGAAGCCGTATCATTATTGTGCTTATTGGCGGCAATATTCATCCTGTTTTCCAACAGCAATACTCCATTATTGATGACAAGGGTGTCATGAGCGAGGTAACTAAGTCAGAAGAAAATGTCGTTTACGAGGTTACGGGCGGCAAACTATTAGACGTACTTAATCTTAAAGGCATGGGCATCGCCAAGGCCGACGCTTACATTGAATTTGTAGGCAGTGTTTTTGAAGCCAATATTAAGGTTGATAACGGAGAGTATATCTCTGTTATGCGCGACCTGCGTTCTGTAAATGTTGAGGATGGCAGCGCCGTATTTCTGGGTAATGTTCCTGTCGGCAGTAAGATGCGCCTTTGCATGTTGAATAAAGAAAACATTACTAACTCCGTTAAAGGCGCCTTTAAGGACGTAATTGCGCAAATCAAGGACCATCCTGACTATAAATATACCACCTTTTTATGCACCTCCTGCGCAGGACGCTTCCTTAATCTAGCTACGGAACCTGATGCAGAAGGCAAAGCCTGCCAAGAACTTCTACCTGAAGGAATGACAATTTGCGCCATGTATTCCTATGGTGAGATTTGTCCTACTTATACTCCTACCGGCCAATGTTACAACGTTTTCCATAACAAAACCTTTACTTTAGTTGCTTTTTGATTATAATAGAACTAAGGCCTAACATAATAATATGACTTGTATTCTTAACGAGGTTCATAATTATGCCGAAAACTATACTTGTTATTGATGATGATGCAGTCAATCTTTTAGCTGCTAAGAAATATTTACAGCAAGAATATAAGGTTATTGCCGTTAATTCAGGAAAAACTGCTATCAAATACTTACAAAATCATATACCTGACCTTATCCTGCTCGATATCATGATGCCTGAAATGGATGGCTTTGAGTTAATGGAATGTTTGCAAAGTAATTCCGATTGGAAATCTGTTCCTGTAATTTTTCTGACCTCAGACCATTCCTCTGATACTGAATCCAAATGCTTAAAGGCTGGAGCTATGGATTTTGTTATCAAGCCTTTTGTAGATATTATTTTAAGTAGTCGTATCAGACATGCTCTAGAATTAAGCGAAGCTCGTAAGGATTTAGAACATCGTATTGTGCAAATGCAGAGTGGCATCATTACTTCTGTTGCTAACCTAATTGAAAGCCGCGATGGCACCACTGGTGAGCACGTAAAACGTACGCGGGAATATGTTGCTTATTTGCTCAAAAAAATGTGTGAGCAGAATCTTTATCCAAAACAGCTAACGCCTAAATTTATAAGTCTTTTAAAAGAGGCTGCGCCGTTACATGATATTGGGAAAATTGTCATACCTGATAAAATTCTCCAAAAGCCTGGCATATACACTCCTGA
>JAKSOK010000148.1 GCA_024405615.1 Phascolarctobacterium sp. | reverse complement strand
ATTTGTAATCAGCAGGTTGCGGGTTCGATTCCTGTGCCTAGCTCCAATTAAAAACATACCTCCAGTGTAAAAAC
This sequence comes from Phascolarctobacterium sp., assembly GCA_024405615.1. GTDB lineage: Bacteria > Bacillota > Negativicutes > Acidaminococcales > Acidaminococcaceae > Phascolarctobacterium_A. The sequence continues at coordinate 4,484 of JAKSOK010000148.1, read as the reverse complement.
TGGAGGTTTTTGTTATTCAATATCTCTACAAGTAAAATGCAGAGGGATAATTTAGGAGTGATTGGTGTTATGACTATGGGATTTCCTTCTTTTGGCTTTGGTGGTAGTAATAATGGCGCTATTGAGGAAAAAACTACGCAACAGGTACAAGAAACACAAAAGAAATACGTACATTTGCAAGTTGATAATGCTTTAGATTTAATTGCTTTCTTGGGTAAAGATATAAAAACCTTGAATATTCCCGAAGAAGCAATCAAATATGTTGGTACACATCCTTTTGCGGTTTATTACGATACTTCTTTTTTAGGTAAACCCTGTGACAATGTAATGCTAGGTTTTACTAACGATTTTGCTACTAAAACTGATAAGGTGGATAATGTTTACATAACCTGTAAGAATACGAAATTTTGGGATTGTAAGGCTTATTTAGACAGTCAACTTGGTGAATGTCATGATTCTGGAACTATGCCTTATGCTGCTGTGAATGGTGGTGCTGTGACTTATTTAACCTACTACAAGGATGGAGTTAAATATTATTTGTCCATGGGTAGCGCCAATGACTTTTATAGACTAGTGTTGAGTCTTGGAGTTCCTAAGAATCCACCTAACCATCAATCTCTTGGAATTTTAAATATGACAGGCTTTATGTCTACTGGCATGAACTTTAGCACAAATACAATGGCTTCAGTGCAAACTGCTAATAATAGGGAAACCTGGTTTTGCCCTAATTGTGGTAATAGAAGCTTTGGAAAATTCTGCGGAGAATGTGGAACGAAAAAGCCAGAGCAGGTGGCAAAGTAAATGTATGAAGTTTCTAAGCAACTATATATATACAAGTATGAGCTGCAATATAATAAATGAAATGGAGAATGAAAATGAGAGTTCTAGTTTTAAAGAATGCTAAGAATTTAGCTTGTGGTGTGTTGCTTTCTATTGCTTGCTTAGGCATTGCAGTTACTGGTTTTGCTGAAGCTAAAGCTTTTGAGCTGCAATCAGTACTAAAAGGTAACTATGCGCATACTATGAGAAATGAGTTTTTCATTAGGGAAGCTAATTTGTGTAATATTCCTAATTCAGAGAACGGCTGGGGAGAAATAACTGCCAGAGAGGAAAGTGGGTTTGATGGTAGTGTAATTAGAAGCTGGCTAATTGGCGATATAGAGCAGACTGGCAATAATTTTACTCTGAATGTTAAACGTCAAGTTATTCAAAAGCTGGATAGTAGTAGCAAGGTTTATATGCACAAGGTGGAGGATGTTAATTATAAGATAAACCTTTATCATCGCATGGAAAATGGCTTTAAAGCAGAATGGAATCAAAGAGGGCAGCGTCCCTGTGTTGACGTAGATGGAGAATATATCACTGCTTTGGATCATACTGTTATGAGTAGCGAGGCTGCTATGTATGTTTTAGACAGATTCATGAATAGAACCGCTACTAATAGGACTAAGCTCCAAGGGGCTGCTATGATGGCTACAGGAGCACAGCTATCAGAGGTTCATATTATTAAATTAGTGGAACAACATCCGGATCATATTGTTACCAGAGGGACCTATCGTGTTAATGCAGCAGGTAATATATATGAATATGACGTTGTTACAGATAATTGGATACCAATGGCTCAATAATAATATTGCGACGATGTAAATTGTCAATGTACCCATATTTTCTAACTTTGAAAAAATTAGGCTTTTTGTTCTATTTATATTACGAAGAAATGGTCGAGTCTACTTTTTTGAAAAATATCATTTGTTATTTTTGTTTTCGGAACTTAAATTGAGAAAATAATCCAAAACAAAAAAACTGTGATTTGGAGTAAGGACAATTAGTAATTTGTATGATATAATATAAAAAGTATTGGTGCTTAATAAATTCTATCTGGAGGTCTATCATGAATAAAAAAGCAGAATTATTTAAAGCATATTTAGAAGAGAACAAAATTACTTGCTTTACTATGCAAGAAATTAATGACGAACGTGGCTCTGTGGTTTTCCGTTCCACTATCAGCGTTGAAGGTCAACAGTTGCCTACTATTGTAATTTTAGACAATAGCTTTATTTCTACCGTTCGTGTTTTTGTGGCTGCTAATGCTGTTCGTGAAGAAAATGAAAAAACCTTGCTGCAAATGATTAATAAAATGAATGCTCAGCAAAAGATTATGAAGCACTATTTCGCTGAAGATGGTTCTTTAGTAATTGATTATACTCAAACTAGCAAGGCTGAAGAATTGGATGCGCAACTTATGATGTTTGTAATTCTTGAGGTTATTGTTAAGCACTTAGAAGCACAATACAAAGAAATTATGAAGCAAGTGTGGGCTTGATTCTTCTAAGATGTGTTTATGAAAAAATGTTCCCTGTGTTAGCAGGTTTGATGAGGTATTTCGAAGAATTCCTAGTAATTCTCTACAGTCTCCGTAAGAAAAGTGTTTACCTTTTTCATGGATTGTGATATTTTTGTAGCAGTCCATTGTGATTGCTCCTTTGTTAAGTTTTTTGTGTGGAAACATAATCTCAACACAAAGAATTCACAATTAACTTTTTATTTAGTTTTTTATGTGTGCAACTTCATTTTAAAACAAGCAATAATAATAAAATCTGAAAATCTCTTTCATTGATGTGAAGGAGATTTTTTGTTGTACTAAATATTATTAGATTGTTCTAAATTGCGTGCTTATGTTTAAGGTAAATGTTTGAAGGACGTTTACAGAAAGATTTTGTTTATCTTTTTTTCCCTTTATGGTAAAATATAAAATATATTATTTTTCAAAAGAGGTACTAAATGAGTTATTTAAATGTCACTAATGTTTCTCATTCCTTTGGCGGACGCCAAATTTTGGAAGACGTTAGCTTTAAACTGTTACGTGGCGAACATGTAGGCTTAGTTGGCGCTAACGGCGAAGGAAAGTCTACATTTTTAAATATTGTTACAGGTCATACTCTTCCTGATGAAGGTAAAGTTGAGTGGCCAGGTAAAGTAACGGTGGGTTATCTAGATCAACAAAGCACTCTTGAAAAAGGTAAAACTATTCGTGAGGTTCTGCAAACTGCTTTTGATGGTATGTATGCTATGGAGCAGGAAATGCTAGAGCTTTATGAAAAAATGGGCGATGCTGAACCTGACGAAATGGATAAAATGATGGCTAAGGTTGGTGAAATCCAAACTCAGTTGGAAGAAAGTGGCTTCTACTCTCTAGATAGTAAAATAGAAGAAGTTGCCAATGGCTTAGGTCTAGGTAGCATTGGTTTAGATAGAGATGTTAGCGAATTGTCTGGCGGTCAACGTAGCAAAGTGCTACTGACCAAGCTTCTATTGCAAAATGCTAATATTTTGTTATTGGACGAACCGACTAACTATTTGGATGTAGAGCATATTGAATGGTTGACCAAATTCCTGCAAAATTATGAGAATGCTTTCATTTTGATTTCCCATGATGTTCCTTTCCTTAATAATGTAGTAAACGTTATTTATCACTTGGAAAATTGCGAGTTAACCAGATATAGTGGCAACTATGACAAATTCCAGGAGATGTATGCCATTTATAAATCTCAAAAGGAAGCAGCTTATGAGCGTCAACAACAGGAGATTGCTAAGCTGGAGGATTTCGTTGCTCGTAACAAAGCTCGCGTGGCTACAACCAACATGGCTAAGAGTCGCCAACGTAAGCTCGATAAGATGGATATCATTGAGAAGCCTCGCGAGAAGCTGAAACCGACCTTCAAGTTTAAGGAAGCACGTACTCCTAGCCGCTTTATCTGTACTGCTAAAGATTTGGTTCTGGGCTATGATACACCTTTGACCAAGCCTGTTTCTTTCGCTTTAGAGCAAGGTCAAAAAATCGCCATTCGCGGTGTGAATGGTTTAGGTAAAACAACTCTCCTAAAAACCATTCTGGGTGTTATTCCTCCAATTAGTGGTAAAGTTGAACTAGGTCAATTTTTGGAACCTGGTTACTTTGAACAAGAGGAAAGAGAAAAGAACGAAAACACTGCTTTGGATGATGTTTGGAATGAATATCCTGGTCTAACTAACTACGAAGTGCGAGCTGCTTTGGCAGGCTGTGGTCTTACTAATGAGCATATTACTAGTAAAGTATTTGTTCTTAGTGGTGGTGAAGCAGCTAAAGTGCGTTTGTGCAAATTGATGCTGAAAGACGTTAACTGGTTAGTACTTGATGAACCAACTAACCATTTAGATGTGGATGCCAAAGAAGAACTTCAAAGAGCTCTTAAAGAATTCAAGGGAAGCGTGCTTTTAGTAAGCCATGAACCGGAATTCTACGAAGGTTGGGTGGATAAGGTTTGGAATATCGAAGACTGGACCACAAAAATTATTTAAAAAGTTGAAAAAAAGTTAAAAAAGGTGTTGACAAATGCCTTTTACTCTAGTATAATTTGTATCGTTGAGTCTCACAGAGATAAAACAAAAGATTCCCGCGTAGTTCAGTCGGTAGAACGGCGGACTGTTAATCCGTATGTCGTAAG
>JAKSOK010000147.1 GCA_024405615.1 Phascolarctobacterium sp. | reverse complement strand
GGGTTAGGACCTGCAGCGCGTACAGTATCAACTACAAACTTCTTAATGCCTTCTACGCCATCAGCAGGTTTCAGCATTTTCAAAGCGCCCATGTTCTCGGAGCCGCAGCCTTTGGGGCTAACAATGAAGTGAACTTTTTCACCGGGAACAATCTTAGTATGAATAATAGCAGGAGTATTATCGCCGCTATTTTTACGATCAAAAACAGGATCGCCAACAGAGGATTTACGCAGATAACCATCTACATAGCCTTTAGCAACGCCAGCATGAATTGCTTCGTACAGGTCACCGCCAACAAAGTGTACGTCTTGACCAATTTCCATGAAAACAACGGTCAAGCCAGTATCTTGGCAAAGAGCTACACCCTTTTTCTTAGCCAACTCGAAGTTTTCTACCAAAGTTTCCAGAATCTCTTTACCTAAAGGAGACTCTTCAGTTTTAACAGCTGCGCGGATTTTTTCCTTAACTTGTTCAGGGAGATAATAGCAGGAATCGGTGCAAAGCTTAGCAACAACCTCTGTTACCTCAGCAACATTAATTTCTCTCATGTTTTTTCCTCCAATCAGAAAAATTTTAAGCAATGCTTAATGAGAAAACAAGCTCCTAGTCAAAGGTACTTTGTCTAGGAGCTGTCAATTTACTATTTAAATTATAGCACTAATTCGCCTAATTTTCAATTAGCGAGCAATGCGTTTTGCAGTATTTTGGTAAACAACTTCAGGATCAACAATCTTGCGAGCCAGACCTTGTTCAATAGCAACCTTAGCAACTGCAGCAGCTACGGTAGGAGCAACACGTTGGTCGAATGCGGAAGGAATTACATAGTCTTCACGCAGTTCTTCTTCCGGAATCAGGTTAGCCAGTGCATAAGCAGCAGCAACTTTCATTTCTTCGGTGATTCTCTTTGCACGAACGTCCAGAGCACCGCGGAAGATACCGGGGAATACGATAACGTTGTTTACTTGGTTGGGGCTGTCGGAACGGCCAGTACCAACAACGGTAGCGCCAGCTTCTTTAGCAGCAGCATAGCTGGTTTCAGGAACAGGGTTTGCCATTGCAAATACGATGTTCTTTTCAGCCATGGATTGGATGATTTCTTTGGTGAATACGTTAGGAGCGGATACACCGATCAGAACGTCAGCGCCTTTAACAACGTCAGCTAAGGTACCTTTGTTCTTGTTCAGGTTGGTCTTTACGGACAAACCTTTTTGGATACGGTCCAGAGTGATGCCTTGATCTTCTTCAATGCCATCATACAGAGCGCCCCAACGGTCAACCATGGTAACATCGGTAGCACCCATGTTAACCAGCAGACGGCCAATAGCAGAGCCTGCAGCGCCGCAGCCATTAACTACGATTTTAGCAGTTTTGATATCTTTCTTTACATAACGCAGACCACCTAAAACGCCAGACAGGCAAGCAATAGCGGTACCATGTTGGTCATCATGGAATACGGGAATGTCGCACATTTCTTTCAGTTCATCTTCAATGTCATAGCATTTAGGAGATTGAATATCTTCCAGGTTGATGCCTGCATAGTTCTTTTGCAGAATCATAACGGTCTTTTTGAATTCTTCTTTATCAGTGGTGTCTAAGCATACGGAGATAGCATCAACATCACCAAAAGCTTTGAACAGAGCGGATTTACCTTCCATAACGGGGATTGCAGCTGCAGCACCAATGTTGCCTAAGCCCAATACACGAGTACCATCGGAGATAACTGCTACGCAGTTGCCACGCCAGGTGTAATCGAAGGACAGATCTTCGTTTTCTTTAATATCTTTGCAGGGTTCAGCTACGCCCGGGGTATAAGCCAAAGCCAAATCCATATTATTTTGCAGGGGAACCTTCAGGCCAATTTCAATTTTACCACAATTGTCCAAATGCAGTTTTAAAGCGTCGTCACGTAATGTCATACTATAATCCCTCCATAACTTATTAAATAGTATATACTATATTATAATAGAGTACCCGCTTTTTGGCAATACTTTATTATAAAATTTTATAAAAATCATATACGACCTTCTATCTAAAAAGGCCAGTATAGACTTTTTCCTTTTGTGGAAGCTCTATGAATTCAAGCTTCGGTTCCTCTCCCTTTTTCAAGGTAAGAACAGCAAAGCTTGGCTTAGAGCCACCTCTAGGCCTTGATGGGCTGCCAGGATTTATAAGCAGCTTCTCTCCATGATACTCAAACATTGGTATATGGGTGTGACCATAGACTACTATGTCCACCTCTAGCTGCTTAGCCCACCAGACAAGTTCACTAAGACGAGTGTGTCCCATATAGCGATGTCCATGAGTTAACCAGATTTTAAAGCCTTCAATAACAATTATCTCATCAATATTTGCTAAATTAGGATTACGATCACAATTGCCTAAAACCTTAGTTACCTCAAGTCCTGTCAGCTTACCTAAAACTGCTGCATCCTCAGCATGATCACCAGTGTGCAGCCAACATTCAACCGGTGGTGCCAATTTCACCACTTGGCGAAGCGCAGCTGTATCAGCATGAGTATCGCCGGTAATTCCTATTCTCATTTTTTCTTACTCCAAAGAGCAACCAATTTTCGAATGGCTTTACCACGGTGACTAATCTTATTTTTCTCTTGCATGGTTGCTTCACCCATGCCCTTATGTAGTTCGGTAGACCAGAACAAAGGATCGTATCCGAAGCCACCTTCACCTAAAGGAGCATGCAGCAGCATACCATCACAAACACCATCAGTCTCGTAGAGCACCTTACCATCCGGCTGTGCTACACAAAGAGCAGCACGATAACGGCAGTTTCTACGCACCTGGAACTTCATGGTATTGAGCAAAAGCTCATTGTTTTCTTCATCTGTTGCCTTAGGACCAGCATAACGAGCACTACGAACACCGGGAGCACCCTCTAATGCTTGTACCTCTAAACCAGAATCATCAGCTATGCAAACAGCACCAGTCTGCTTAGCATAATAAATAGCCTTCAAGCGAGCATTGGCAGCAAAGGTGCGGCCAGTCTCTTCAGGCTCCTCAATAGGCGGAAAATCATCCAAGGATTTTACTGCAACATTTAATTCTGTCAGTAAAACCTTAAACTCCTCCACCTTACCCTTATTATGGGTAGCAATTACTAATTCTTTTATCATTGAATTTTCTCTCTTTCTATAAACAGCCTAAATAAAATAGCATTCCGTACCATTATTAATTATAACAAAAACCGCCTCCTTACACAAGAAGACGGTAATGTATACTTTATTAAATCTTTTCTATGTAGCCATCGATGACATGCTGGATAAATACATAGTTATAGCGATTCAAACGCTTAGCTCGAAGGGCCTCATCTTTAGCCGCATCCTGACAATGTCTGCAAGCATAGCGAGGAATAACGCTGATAAAGGCGTTCTGGTCGCCAAAACGAGTATTGTCAGCAGCGGTAGTGATAGTAAAATAACCATCACACTTGTCACAATAATAGATAGTTTCCTGTTGGCATTCACGAATGCCCTCCTCATCGTAGTAGATATTCTTATTTCTACTGAATACGCCACCACATTGAGCAAGAAGTTCCTTACGCGTTTTTTCTCTATTGAAGTAAATCTCTCCAACCTGCGCAATCAGTTCATCTACACGCTTATTGCAGCGAGGATCCTGAGGTCGCAAGCCTCTTAAATCAGGCTCTACAACTTTGCTATAATCCATGCCGGCCATAGCCAAGATAATACCTGTATTAACGTAGGGTAAAGCACTTTCCACAGAATAACCACCCTCTAAAACAGCAATATCCGCTTGTAGCTTATCTGCTAAGCGAGCATAGCCCTGAGCAGTTACCTGCATATTCGCTAAAGGATCGCTAAAATGATTATCCTGTCCTGCAGAGTTAATAATCAATTCAGGCTGAAAATCTTCCAGAATATGGCTAATAAGGCCATCATATAAACGATGTAAGCCTTCATCTCCAGTTCCAGGAAGCAAAGGCAGGTTAATATTAGTACCCCAAGCACCGGGAGTGCCCGCCTCCTGCGGAAAACCTGTACCAGGATAAAGAGTACGACCATCCTGATGGAAGGAAATATACAGAGTGTTTGGATCATTGTAAAAAATATCAGAAGAACCATCGCCATGATGCACGTCCGTATCAACAACAGCAATGCGCTTCACCTGATATTTACTACGCAAATACTCCACCATAATAGCTTCAATATTTACGGTACAAAAGCCACGAATACCATGAACCACACGCATGGCGTGATGTCCTGGAGGTCTTACTAAAGCAAAAGCTCGCTTTACCTCTTTACGCATGACTGCATCTGCAGCTACCAGACATCCACCAGCTGAGGTTAAATGGGCAGGAGTAATTAATTTAGCAATATCGGGCACGCCAATATGAACTCGTTGCAAATCATTCAGCTGAGCCAACCGAGGTCTATATTCACGAATTTCTTCGCAATCAAATAAACCTTCTTCTTCCAATTGGTCACGGGTATAAAGCAAACGCTCCTGACGTTCTGGGTGGTCCGGACTAAGCATCCAATCAAAGGCAGGGAAAAAGACTAAGCCTAAAGTATCTTTAGCCA
>JAKSOK010000146.1 GCA_024405615.1 Phascolarctobacterium sp. | reverse complement strand
TTTAAAATAGAAAATTTTATGAAAGGAAATGTGTAATTATGAAAAACATTAAATTACATGCCCTCGTTTTGGCATTGATTGTTGTTTCTGAAATGATCGGTGTCATTCCCATTAGCATTGGTATTGGTCGTATCGTACTGTTACCTATGTTATATGCACTTATTTTTGGTCTGTTGTTGACCCCTAGCTTCCTGAACGTAGCTAAAGAAAAAGACGTTCTGGATGCATCTTCTCTGATTGGTGTTACCTTAATGCTGCTTATGGCTCGTTATGGTACTCTGGTTGGTCCTACTCTGCCTAAGATTTTAGCTGCTTCTCCTGCATTGATTCTGCAAGAGTTTGGTAACTTAGGTACTGTATTGTTAGGCGTACCTCTGGCTGTATTCTTAGGCTTAAAGAGAGAAACCATTGGCGCAGCTCACTCCGTAGCTCGTGAGCCGAACGTTGCTTTAATTGGCGAAAAATTCGGCTTAGACGGTGCTGAAGGTCGTGGCGTTATGGGCGTTTACATCTCTGGTACCGTATTTGGCACTATCTTCTTTGGTCTGATGGCTTCTGTTTGTGCAGCTGCTGGTATTTTCCATCCCTACGCACTGGCTATGGCTGCTGGTGTAGGTTCTGCTTCCATGATGACTGCTGCTATTGGTAGCTTAGTTGCTATGTATCCTGATATGAAGGATCAACTGGCAGCATTTGGTGCAGCTTCCAATATGCTGTCCGGCTTGGACGGTCTGTACATGTCCGTATTTGTTGGTCTGCCTATGACTGAATGGTTGTACAAGAAATTCTATAAGATTAAATATGGCGTAGAAGCTCCTGCTGCTGACGCTAAGAAGGAGGAAGCATAATGAAAACTAAAGATATGGTTATGGCCATTGGTATTTTTACCCTTATGAGCCTGTTCTCCAATGCAATTACTACTAAAGCTTCTTCTGTAGGCGCAATTTTGAATTCTATTCCTGGTCTGTGCATCCTGGCTATCATCGCATTAGTAGGTATGTTGGCTGGTAGATATATTCCTGGTGGCATTCCTGCTGCAGCATGGGTTGTTACCATTGGTTGTATCGTTACTGTTCCTGGTTTCCCTGGCGCAGAATTTATTAATGCTAAAGTTAAATTAGTAAACTTCGTTGCTTTATGTACTCCTATCCTGGCTTATGCTGGTATTTCTATCGGCAAGGATATTGAAGCCTTCAAGCAATCTGGCTGGCGTATCGTTGTGCTGGCTTGTGCAGTATTTATTGGTACCTATCTGGCATCCGCAATTATTGCACAAATGATTCTGAAGATGTTAGGTCAAATCTAATTTAAAAAGTATTTTTTAGGCTGTTTCTCTTGAGGAGAAGCAGCCTTTTATTTTATCTGTCTAGCTATTAATACATTGTAATAGATATAGGTTTGTGGTATAATAAATAAACTTACTTAAATGAGGGGTATTATTTAAGGAAGAAGGATTTATAAATGACTGAGAAAAAAGACGATGTTAAGCAAACTGCTGCTGAGGCAATGAATGAGCACCGTGCTCATAGCAGCAATACCCAGATTTTCGTTTGGATTGGTGCTTTGGTATTAGGCGGTATTTTAGGTTCCTTGGGGAGTGGAACTATTAACGAAATGTGTAATTTCGTAGCTACTGTATTTACCAGATTGTTCCAGTTCATTGCTGTACCTACGATTGCTTTAGCGGTTGTAACTACTTTAGCAAGCTTGGGAGCGCAAAAGAATACTGGCAAAATTTTTGCCCATACTATTACGTACACCTTTTTAACAACCTTTGCTGCTTCTGCAGTAGCTTTAGCTTTGTATATTTTTATTGCACCTGGCAATTTGCCTGCGGAAATCGTTGGTGCAGGTGCTGCTGCTACTAAAAAATATGCAGCAATGTCCTATTACAACCATTTCCTGTCTATTATTCCAAACAATATTATGAAACCTTTCCTGGAAGGTAATGTGTTGTCCGTTTTGTTTGTGGCTGCAGCTTCCGGTATGGGTTTGGCATTCATGCCTAAAACTGAAAATCGTGAGGTATTGTTAAAAGGAATTCTTGGCGCTCAAGAGTTACTGTTCACCATGATTCGTGGTTTAATCTGGGCTTTACCGGTAGGCGTTGTAGCTTTCTCTGCTCAGCTTTCCGCTGAATTAGAGGCTGGTGTAATTGTTGGTTCCTTAGGTCAATATATGGCCGTTGTTATGGGTGGCAATATTCTCCAGATTTTCGTTGTATTGCCGTTATTCTTGTTGGCACGTGGGTTAAATCCTGTTACTGTATTTAGACAAATGTCACCAGCTTTAGCTGTAGCATTATTTACTAAGAGCTCTGCGGCAACTTTACCTGTAACCTTGGCTTCTGCAGAACAAAACATGAAGGCTCGTAAAGAAATTACTCGCTTTGTATTGCCTATTTGTACTACTATTAATATGAATGGCTGTGCCGCATTCATTTTAGTAACCTCTTTATTCTGTATGCAGAATGCTGGTATTGAGCTTACTACTGGTACAATGATTACATGGCTGTTTATCTCTATAGTTGCAGCTGTGGGTAATGCAGGTGTTCCGATGGGGTGCTATTTCCTGACCTTGTCTTTGGTATCTTCTGTAGGTGCTCCTGTAGGTGTTATGGGTATTATCCTTCCTATTTATGCTGTTATCGATATGATTGAAACCGCAGAAAATGTTTGGTCTGACTCTACTGTTTGCGCTATGACTAATAATGATTTAAAAGATACATTATAAAATAAAATTAAGAGCACTGCTTCACATTGAGGAGGCAGTGCTTTTTACTTTGCTATTGGCTTTAGCTGATAGTAAAATCTAACGTAATATATTGCTATATACTGCATAAACTCGTATAATTATTATGGTTAAAGATTTATAAAAATTATATCTATAAAGGAGCTTACTAATAATGAAGATTCAAGATATAGATACACCTGCCTTAATTATAGATAGAGAGAAAATGTTAGCTAATATTCAATATATGCAGGATTACGCTGACAGACATAAGGTTAGCTTGCGTCCTCACACTAAAACTCATAAGATGCCTGCTTTAGCAAAATTGACGGAAGCATATGGTGCCAAAGGTATTGCTGTTGCCAAAGTTGGTGAGGCTGAAGCTATGGCTGCGGCTGGCCTTAAAGATATTTTTATTGCTAATGAAATTGTGGGCAATATTAAGTGGGAACGCATTCGTAAATTGGCTGAAACCATTGACATTTCCTTTGGCGTAGATTCTCCTTGCCAGGTTGAAGGCATTGAAAAGATTTTTGCTAATGAAGCTAAACCTGCTGAGGTTTTGATTGAAATTGAAGTAGGCGAAAATCGTAGCGGTATCATTATGGAAAGCTCCTTTGTAAAATTGTTAGACACTATTAAAGCTTGTCCACATGTACATTTAAAGGGCGTATTTTCTCATGATGGTAATACCTATGGCGCCAAGGATATAATGGAATGTTTTGAGTTGGCCATTGGTGCGCAGAAACGTACTGTATACTTTGCCAATATCGCTCGTAAGTTAGGATTTGAATGTCCAGTTGTTAGCTATGGTTCCACACCTACCTTTATGAATGATGTACCTATTATGGAAGGTATTACAGAGCTTCGTCCGGGCACTTATATTTTTATGGATGTTGGGCAGGGCAATGCTATTGGTACTTATGATCGCTGTGCTGCAACAGTTTTAGCAACCGTTATTAGTAAGCCTACTAAAGGTCGTACCATTATGGATGCCGGTGCTAAGGCTCTGACTAAAGAAACTCGTGTTGGTGGTATTTGCAATACTAATGGTATGGGTGTTTTCTATGAACATCAGGATATTAGTGTAACTAAGCTTTATGATGAGCATACCATAATCTTAAATAAAGAATTCTGCAACATGGTTGAAATAGGTGATAAACTGCGCATTATTCCTGTACATATCTGTCCTGTATGTAATCTTTATGATGAAGCTTACTTGGTTTCTGGAGATGAGGTCGTAGAAATCCTGAAGGTCGCAGGTAGAGGAAAAATTCAATAAGTGGGATGGCAAGAATAAATTTTAAATATAGATATATAATAATGAAGGAGTATGACGATGGAATTTGTATGTAGCAAATGTGGAAAAAGAGTGGATAGTTCTACATTGGAGCCGAAATGTGAATGCGGTGGCTTATGGGACTTAGACTTTAAAGCACCTAAATTTAGCAAAGAAGATATTGATACTAAGGAATGGAGCATGTTCCGTTATCACAAGTTTATGGCACTTGATGGTGATACCTGGAAAAATATTACCATGGGCGAAGGCATGACCCCTATTATAAAATATAATGATGATATTATGTTGAAGATGGATTATTTCATGCCTACACTTTCCTTCAAGGATCGTGGTGCTGCAGTTGTTATTGCTCACTGCAAAGCTATTGGTGTTAACAAAGTGGTACAAGATTCTAGTGGCAATGCCGGCAACAGTATTGCTGCTTACGCTGCTAAAGCTGGTATTGAATGTGAAATCTTCGTGCCCGAAGGAACATCTCCTAAGAAAATTGACATGATTCGTGCTCATGGTGCAGAGTGCACTGTTGTGCCCGGTACTCGTGATCATTGTGCAGATGTTTGCCGTTCTAAAGT
>JAKSOK010000145.1 GCA_024405615.1 Phascolarctobacterium sp. | reverse complement strand
TTACCTTTAACGGTTTGATTACCACCAACAGAAGCATTGCCAGTAACATTTTCACTGCCATTAACATTAGCGGTGCCATTAATAGTGGTAGTATCAGTATCAGAATCGCCTAAAGTAGTATCACCTTTGACAACTTGATTATCGGTGATAAATTCAATAGTACCATCAGGTTTTACGTTTACGTCAGTACCTTTAGGAAGGCTGCTGGTGAATTCTTCATAGGAGCATAAGTATTGAGCTGTATGATAGTAATAACTGGATTCACTATCAGTATCTAGATCATTGCTGTAATAATAGATATTGCCATTTGCAACTAACAGCACGCCACCTAAATCTGTACCATAAGACCTGGTCTCAATCTTGCCTTTATATTCAGAATATGCAAAGGCCTTTGACATAGTGCCTGCCATAGACATGCCTACACCATAAACGTTCATTGTCATCATTGCAATAGTGAGAGCTCGGCTGAGATTTTTGTTTCTTAATCTGCTCATGAAGGAACCGGCTTTAATGCTCTCCGGGGTTTTGGAACTACAGCTTTTTACATGATTTTTAGCAAATTCAGAAACTACTACAAAACAGCCCCTGACCTTACTATAAATGACCTTAAAAACTTTGTTCAAAAGAATCATCCTTTCTAAATTTTAATATCATAACAAGCAACATTACTGTTGCACGCTACCAGTTTTTATGGACTCCGAAATCGGTCCCGAATACCTTTTTTATAAACTTTATCTCTATGGATTTATCTGGAGGATATACTCTGTTGGCATCTCTGTATTGAGACCAGGCAATATCCGTGAATTTCTGCGTGTCAAAAAATGATTTTGTACCTTTCTTATTGCTGAATGGATGCTCATTGAGAAAAGCATAGTAGGAAAAACAGAAATTTATTAAGCGGACGATAGACCAATTGTCATTAGTAGAAGCATTAAACAGCTTAAAGTATTCTTTGACTTTTACTATTTCTTCTTCCGTGAAATTAATTGTTCTAGGAATTCCTTTACCGGTATCATAAATAATCTGGTTTAAAGAAGGGTTAAGTCTGCCGTTATTTGGCATCTTGCACCATTCGTCTAAGGTGTAATTTGGTATATCTGCTGGCTCTTTGATAAGCCATTCTGCATAACCGTATTTATTAGTGTTGCCAGAGTATTTCCATCCGCCTTTAACAGCTTGAGTAGGGAAGAAAAGAGCATCTGCTAAACAGCCTGTATAGGTACTACCATCGAAGATGGGTTCATTTCTGTCGGTGATAATTTTTAAGTCATAGTGTTCTCTAGCATAGTTCATTACGGCCTTGGAAACATAATTGTGGAGATAGTTTTCCTTATTGATGTGAGGAATTTTGTAATGGAGGAGCTTAACATTTTTGCCCATGGCTTTGAAAAGAGCCAAAAGAAAGGTAGTGTCAATTCCTGCACTGAAAGCGATTCTAAGATTAGGGATGTGGCTTAATTCATCAGCTCGTTCCAAACAGGCATCAAGGAAACTAGTCTGATCTGGACTAGGCAGCTCAAAGGTTTTACAACCTAAATCTAGAAAGCCAAACCTGTCAAAATAGTAATTCTTAAAATAGCTTTTATAGCAGTTGGTTAGCTTTTGGACTAGCTTTAGGGATATTCTATTGTCGGTTAGAAATATAGGATTATACATTTTATATGTTTTATACAATTTATATAATTTATACGTTTTATATACTTATATAATTTTATATATTTTATTTTTTGTAATTTTTGTCGCCCAGTATTCTGCCCTCTGTATACTCAACTGGTCCTAAAACCTTTCCGAGCATAATAAGGGTGTTTAAGGATATTCGATTATCTTTGACCGTCTTAACCATGGTGTTTAATGCACAATGGAAGATTCGTTCTTTGGCAGAACCAAGATTTTCACCTAAAACTACTGGCGTGTTTTGCGGATAGTGTTTAGAGAGCTGTCTATAACATTCTTCAATTTCACGAATTGAGCTGTATAGTAGCATTGTTACACCTGCACGGGCGAGATTCATAACTCGTTCATTATCAGGTGTAGGGAAGCGGTCCTCATTGCAACGGGTAATGATAATGGTGTGAGAAATGCCGGGCAAAGCTAATTCTTTGCCTAAGCGTGAGGTTAAAACCTGGAAGGCAGAAAGCCCTGGTACACATTCGCATGGAATTTTACGCTTATCTAATTCTTCGATTTCTTCCTGAATGCAGCCATAAATTGACAAATCTCCGTCATGAAGACGGACTACGATCTTGCCTTCATTATGACAAATAGCCATAATCTCAACAGTTTCTTGTAAATTTAACTCGCTACAGTTGATTATTTCGCCTTTACAGAGGCCGACTATATCGAGAGGCGTAGAATACCAAATCATTAAAACGTCGCATTCTTCGATAATTCTTTTAGCTTTGACGGTAAGGTTGTCGACACAACCAATACCTGAACCACAAAGATAAATCATTTTTTATTTCCTCCAAGCCTATCAAGATATTTGAGGGTATCAAAATAAGCCTTTCTGTGAATATGGTTTAGCATTTCAATTTTTCTGGTACGAACCGCTACAGCAGGAATATGAGCTGGTCTGCCCATGCCTTGATTGTAGGGATTGCACCAACGAGAAGAATATTTCAAACTATTGCCCTCCCTTCAAAGCCATATCGACAATAAGAGCAATTTCTTCGGGTGTATAGTCCAGACCGATAGAAAGTCTAATATATTTGCTGCCGAAATAGGTTAAATCGCCTTCATAATAGGAATAAGAGCAGAAGGTTCTGTTACAGCCATAGGTAGGACGAAGCTCAAAGGGAGTTTTTAAGGCTACTGTTCTGGGATTAGCATCTACTAAAACAAATACTATGGAACCCGTATTTATAGCCGTGTATCCCTTTAGGTTAAGAAGCTGGGAAACCATGTGAGCAGATTTTTTGCTTTCGTTAATTAAGTCTGGATAATCCTCAAGATTTCTTAAAAGTGCTTCACATTGAAAATCAAATACTGCATAACCACTAGCGCATCTGAGTAATTTCATGCTATTACAATCTTCTTTGTGGGTGTTAAAGGTGATGAGGCCCAGAACAGTTTCACAGTTGACATAATGCTTGGAAAGAGAGGTTACTAAAATGTCGCAGTCAGGATATTCTGTAGGATCAAGAGAATTATCAACAACAACAAGAGCATTGGGAAAGGCATTGCTATATTTATTGTTCCTAAAAGAAGGATAATCATAGAGAACCATATCAGGGTTATAAGTGGTATATTGAATATCAAACATGCGCAAAAGATTTTGGGTTTCTCTGTAAAGATCCTCAGGATACCAGATGGTTTTAGGTTTATAGAATTGCAAAACCAGCGATAATGCTGCCATACCAGTAGGTACTAGGCAGGAATCGGGAAAAATACTTTCAATTTTATCTATCAGGGGACTTTTGCCCCTGATATAACGGTAATCCGTATATCTTAGGTCGTAAGCATTATTTAAGTGCATGTGGTTGACTCCTTAGGTTAATCCAGGCAATAAGCCTTGTTCGTGATTTCATAGTTTTTGTCGTTGATTGTAATCAGCAGCTTGAGATAAACACCATTTAATTTAAGAAATTGGTCGCATATTGCGTATTGTAGCCGTTTCCTTTCACCGCTTTGAGTTATTCCGATAAGTTTGATATTTTTCCTAAAAAGTCCACGAGAAACCTTTAAATAGGTGTTTTCAGAATCATCAAAAGCATAGCTGATGATGGGCTTATGACCGTTAGCATTGGAGAGGTAGTTAAAATTCATTGCCTCTATAGATTTAACTTCAATGCGATTGTCTTTTTTGCCAGTTTCATTTCTTAAGATAACTGTCTGACCATTCTCGCTTAGCTTGTGGGCAATAAATTCTCGCAAGCTGGCAGGCTGATTGTTTAAACTACTATTATTTTGTTCAGCAGCATAAATGGGAGAGGCTAGAATTAACAGCATTAATGTTGAGGCAAGTAATTTACTATTGATATTCATAGCTGATTTCCTTCCTTAATTATTTGAAGCGTAAACATAAAATAACTATTATAAGAAACTGTAGACCGATAACAGATAAAATTCCGTATTTTAAGAAGATAAGACCGCCTATGGCTCCAGATTTATTCCATTCTTCAACAGAGAAATGCAGTCTTTGATAATTTTTAGCTACATTTTCCATGAGAATCTTAAAACCACTATTTACTGCTTCGTTGACCTTGGCTTTTATATTCTGGTCAAATTCATTTGTTGCGCTGTTATATCCAGCGGTTGCTGCTTTTAGAGTAGAATTAATCTGATTTGTAGCTTCCTGGCAGTTATTGGTAGCTGAATTGAGAGAACTGAGGGAGGCTGCAAGGCTTTTTTTCAATTCTTCATGTGTAATGAGAAGGTCATTTGAAGCTTGAAGCAAGGCGTCTAATTTTGTTAGAGTGTTGTTTAATTCACTGATAACTTTCTCAATAGCTATTTCTGGCTCTGCTTCTGAATTATCTTCCTGCAAATTAGTAGGATCGTTAGAGGTGGCTTCTTTATAGTATGCTTCTGCATCTGTTTCCAACTGTTCATTAGCTGTGATTTCGTTCATGGCTATTTGTTCTTTCTGTTACTTTTAGATTTGCCTTCTAAGTCGGGTAAACCGTTGTAATCG
>JAKSOK010000144.1 GCA_024405615.1 Phascolarctobacterium sp. | reverse complement strand
ACGTTCTGATGGTTGCAGATCCTGCTTACTACCTGACCCTGCAAAAACAAGGCTTGCTAATGAACTACAAATCCAAAGAAGACGCTAACCTGATCAATGATAAAGATAAAGATGGCGCTTGGTATGCAGTTCGTGTTTGCAACATGATCATTGCTTACAACGGTCAAAAAACAAAAGCAGAAGACGCTCCGAAAAACTGGACCGACCTGCTGGATCCCAAATACAAAGGCAAAATTGCTATGCCTAACCCCATGCTGTCCGGTACTGCTTATGTAGCAGCTGGTGCTTTAGCTGACAAATATGGTTGGGAATACTTCGACAAACTGAAAGCTAACGGCATGCGCGTTGAAGAAGGCAACTCTGCTATCCAAACCAAACTGGAAACTGGCGAATATGTTGCAGCTATGATTCTGGAAGAAAACATCCTGAAACAACAAGTTAAGAAGAAATCTCCTCTGAAGGTTGTTTATCCGAAAGACGGCGTTGTTCAAGTTCCTTCCCCGATTTGTATCTTCAAGAACACCAAGAATCCTGAAGGCGCTAAAGCTTTAGTTGATTGGTGGCTGGGCAAAGAAGGCCAAGAAGCAGTTGTTAAAGGTT
Source organism: Phascolarctobacterium sp. (assembly GCA_024405615.1). GTDB lineage: Bacteria > Bacillota > Negativicutes > Acidaminococcales > Acidaminococcaceae > Phascolarctobacterium_A. The sequence continues at coordinate 4,083 of JAKSOK010000144.1, read as the reverse complement.
ACATGCACTCCGTTCGTGCAGACGTTAAAGAACCCGTTGGTTCCGTACCTACCAAAGGCCTGACCGCTGGCAAGATCCCCTGCAACTGGGAAAAACTGTCCACCGACGAAGTTAAGATTAAAGAAGAATTCCGTAAGAGAGTTATGGACAAGAAATAATTTGCTTGCGGCTTAACGTAACAAATTAAAATTGTTGTAATTTAAAGCAATTAGCAAACAGGGAACGCTTCTTCTAGCGTCCCCTGTTTTCTGCTAAAAAAATACCTTTCCCAATTTAGTTTAAAGGAGATCCTAAGTTTTATGGCTAGTAGAATTAACACTAAAACTATAGCTATCTCCATCTCTGTACTGCTATTAATGTACTTCGTAGTATTCCCCATGGGAATACTTTTGTATGATAGTGTTATGCAGGATGGCGCAATAAATCTGGCGAACTACCGTAATGTATATAGCCAGGATGTTAACTGGCAAGCTCTTACAAACACCATTGAGCTTTCCCTTGGTGTAATGATTGCCAGTGTAATCATTACTTTCCCCTTAGCTTGGTTCGTAGGCCGTACGGATATGCCCTTCAAGAAGACCTTCCGTACCCTTCTGGTTTCCAGCTACATGATTCCTCCTTATGTTGGTGCTATTGCTTGGGTTCAACTCTTAAACCCCAGTGTTGGTTATCTTAATCAACTGCTCCAATTCATTTTCGGTTTAGAAAAAGCTCCTTTTGATATTTATACCATGTGGGGCTTAGGCTGGGTTTTAACCCTTTTCTATTCTCCCTTCGCATTCATCACCATTTCTCGTGCTATGGAGAAAATGGATCCTACCCTAGAAGAAGCAGCCCGTATTTCTGGTGCTTCTCCGTTGCGTACTGTTTGGGATGTTACCTTACCCTTAACTGCACCAAGTATTTTGGCTGGTGGTCTTCTAGTATTCATCGCTGCAGGCTCCTGCTTCGGTATCCCCTCTATTGTTGGTATGCCCGGTAACATTGAGGTTTTGACAACCCGTATCGTTACCTACACCTATATGAGCGATGCTAGCTCCATTCGTGATGCTACGGCCTTAGCTGCTTCGCTAATGTTCCTGGCAAACGGTCTGTTATTTGCCATGACCTGGATTATTGGTCAAAAGGATTACACTACTATTAGCGGTAAATCCACTCGTCCTAACATCGTTGAATTAGGCAAATGGCGTTGGCCCGCTTTCGCAGCTGTTGGCTCCTATACCATGATTGCTATTATCATCCCCTTAGGCTCCATCGTACTGTCTAGCTTAATCCTGTCCTTCTCCGATCCTATCTCCATGGACAATTTAGGCTTAGAGGCTTGGAGACCGGTTATGGAAAACTCTGACTACATCGATTGTATTTGGAACTCCGTTCTTTACGCAGTTATTACAGCAACTATCGGTACAGTTCTGGCTATCTTTGTTGCTTATTTAGCTGTTAAGACAGACATTGCTGGTCGTAACCTGCCTGACCTGCTGGTTGTTTTAGGTGGTGCTACTCCTTCTATCGCTATCGCTTTAGCAATGATTATCGCCTTCAGCGGCAACTTTGGTCTAAACATTTACTCAACTGTCTGGATCCTCGTTGTAGCATATTTAGTTAAGTACATGACCATGTCCGTGCGCACAATCGCAGCTTCCTTGAGCCAAGTTCACCAATCCTTGGAGGAAGCAGCACTTAACTCTGGTGCTGACTGGTTACGCGTTTGCAAAGACATTATCATGCCCTTAATCATGCCCTCTATCGTAGCAGGCTGGTTCTTAATTTTCATGCCCTCCTTCTACGAATTGACCATGTCTTTGATTCTTTATGGTTCCGATACCAAAACCATTGGCGTTCTTTTGTACGAACTGCAAACCTACGCTGATGCACAGAATGCTTCCGTATTGTCTGTAATCATTCTGACTATCGTATTAATCGGCAACATAATCCTCAACAAGCTGTCTAAGGGCAATGTTGGTATTTAATTTTAAGGAGAGTAAAAAATGTCTGAAGTACGTATCGAACATGTCTATAAACGTTTCGGCAAAGTAACTGCCGTTAACGATTTCCATATTAATATTGCGGATAAAGAATTCGTATCCCTCTTAGGTCCTTCCGGCTGCGGCAAAACCACTTCTCTGCGTATGGTTGCTGGTTTTGAACGCGCTACCGAAGGCGAAATTTACATTGGTGACACCTGCGTTACCTCTGATAAAACTAACACCTTCGTTCCCCCTGAAAAACGCGGTATCGGCATGGTATTCCAATCCTATGCAGTATGGCCTCATATGACCGTTGCAGACAACGTTGGTTATCCCTTAAAGATTCAAGGTGTTCCCAAAGAAGAACATGCTAAACGCGTTCAAGAAATGTTGGATTTAGTTCACTTAACTGAATACGGTACTCGTTATCCTAACCAATTATCCGGTGGTCAACAACAACGTGTAGCTTTAGCTCGCGCCCTGGTTGCTCGTCCTGGCCTGTTGCTGTTAGACGAACCTCTGTCCAACCTGGATGCTAAGCTGCGTGAAAGCATGCGCTTTGAAATTTCTCAAATTCAAAAACAATTAGGCATTACCGTTATCTATGTAACCCATGACCAAGCAGAAGGCATGACCATGTCTGACCGTATGGTTGTTATGTCCATGGGCCACGTTCAACAAATCGGTACTCCCTACGAAATCTACACCAAACCCGCTAACAAGATGGTTGCTGACTTCATCGGTCTGGTTAATTTCATGGAAGCAGAGGTTAAAGGCGACAGAGTATTCATGAAGAGCAACGGTGTTTCCTTCAAGAATCCCAATACCAAAATTGCTGAAGGTCCCGCAACCTTGGCTGTTCGACCTGAACATATCAGCATGTCTACCGTTGATGGCAAAATTGAAGGCGTCTTAGATCATCGTTTCTATCTTGGTAATGCGGTTGACTACCGTGTACGCATCGGCGATGAAACAATCCGCGTTATTGTTGAAGGTGCTGAACTGCACGAAATCCCTGATGGAACTAAAGTTTACTTAGATTTTGACAAAATCATGGTATTCGAAAATCCCAAAGAAACTGAAGAAGAAAAACAATAATACCACTCATTTAAACTGCAAGAATAAACTAAAGAGGGTGCAACAGCACCCTCTTTTATTTTTTTCTTGTCTTATTGTCCTATCTAAGCTTATAATAATACTTGTATAGTAAAATTGCTACACTGAGGTACAATAATGGATAAAGAAAAAATAGTCGAATATTTAGCAAAACAAAAACAACAAATTACTTATCTATATGAAAATTTAGTACGCATTGAAACACCTTCAACAAACAAGGAAGGTTTGGAAAAGCTTGCTGCTCATCTTGATACCTATTTGACAGCTATAGGCCTACAGGTAAATAAACACTGTTTTGAAAAAGCCGGTCCTACCCTTGTTGCAAATACAGAACCTACAAAACTAAGCCCTATTTTATTATGCAGCCATATGGATACAGTTCATCCTATAGGCGCCTTTGGGCCTGATGCTTTTGTAAGAGATAAAGAAAATCCTGACATTGTTCGCGGACCTGGAGTATATGACACAAAAGGTGGCATTGTTATTGCCTTGTATGCTATAAAAACTTTAGCCGCTTTAGGTTACAATAAACGCCAGCTCAAGCTTATCTTAGTAAGTGACGAAGAAGTCGCACATAGCTTAAGCGATAGAAAAAGCGCTGAAATTATAGAAAGCGAGGCCCACGGTTGTTCTTGTTGCTTTAATTGTGACAGCGGTCGCCTTAATGATCAAATCGTTTTAGAGCGTAACGGCGGCGGTATTTTTAAAGTTAAAGTTCACGGCAAAGCGGCCCATGCTGGCAATAATCCCTGGGATGGCGCAAATGCAATTCTTGTTGCCGCTCAAAAAATAAGTGCTATAGCATCCTTAAGTGATTATAACGATACTTATTTTGGAACAGGCGTTATTAAAGGCGGTACTAAAAATAATATCGTTCCTGATTATTGTGAATTTATAAATGACATTCGCTTTAAATCTAATAAATCTTTTGAACAAACTATTGCAAAAATAAAAGCTATAGTCGAAGAATCCCCAGACCCTCGTGTCCACATTGAAATGG
>JAKSOK010000143.1 GCA_024405615.1 Phascolarctobacterium sp. | reverse complement strand
ATAGCAAATAAAAAAATTATGCTCTGAAGTTAATTCTTCAGAGCATTTTTTATTGAAAAACTATATTAAATTTTTGGTGTTGATGATTTTTGTGGGTGTGTTTTTTCAAGATATAGAAGCTTTTTTCAGGCTTTTATGGTATAATATCTGTAAATAATAAATTAAGGTAGGATTTTAACATGTCAAAAACTTTAGTTGCTTATTTCTCATGGGGAGGCAAAACTAAGGCTTTAGCGAGAGCTGTAGCCGTTAAGGGTGGAGCAGATCTTTTCCAAATAAGAACTATAAAAGATTATTCTCGTATTTATCTAGTAGCAATAGGAGAGGCCAAATTAGAGCATATTAAAAATGAACGTCCTGCTTTGATTGGTAAACCAGCAGACTTCGGCCAATATGATAAGGTAATGATAGGATTTCCTATTTGGTGGTTCACCTGTCCCAACGCAATTTTAAGTTTTTTGGAACAAAATGATTTTAAAGGGAAAACTATTATTCCTTTTTGTACCTACGGTAGTAGTGGTAAGGGAAATAGTGAAGCAGATATGGCAGCTGCTTGTCCTGATGCTATCTTTGAATCTTGTATTGAGGCAACTGGTTTAAAGGATGCGGCAGTTAGAACTTTAGCAGAGCTAGCACGCAATTAATTTAAAGTATAATAAAAATAGCGTAATGGTTGATGTAGCCATTACGCTATTTTTTGTTTATTTTTTTCTGCGGTTTATACCTGTTTGCTCATAGTACTTAGCTTTGTTCGTATACATTTTGTCATCAGCTAAACGCATTAATTCTTCAACAGTAGCATTCGGATACTCATGAGCACTTACAACACCATAGGCAATATGAAGCTGCTTTACGAGATTTCCCTTCCAGTTACTTAGCAGACTATCAAAATTTTTCAAGGACTGCATAAGCTGTTCTTCTGACATATAGGCCATAACAATAAACTCATCACCGCCCATGCGATAGCATTTGCCAAAGCGGCTAAAAGTTTCAGTGATGCATTTAGCTGCACCCATAATGAGCTCATCACCTGCTACATGTCCAAGGGTATCATTGATAGTTTTTAAACCATTGACATCTAGAACAATTAACTTAAAGTTATCGGTAAGACCTATTTCTTTAATTCGTTTTATATCTTCTTCTTGAGCAAGACGATTATTGAGCATAGTTAACTTGTCGGAGTGGGAGAGGACATATAGCATTTCCTCACGTTGTTTCATTTCATCGAAGAATTCGCTAGTGAAAACAATTTTTAGAGGTTTACCTGTTGCATCAAGATTCAAAGGAATAACTTTGCAACGTACCCAGTGATTATAGACACTATAGAATTCTATGGATAATTGACTATTTCCCCTAAGTCGTTCTGCAATAGTAGTTAAATCTACAAATTCTACAACTCTTTCGCGATAAGATTCTGCTGCTAGATTTTTTAGAATTGTTTTAATTTGCTGACTAGCATTATTGTTGCCCGAGGAATTATCGAGAATATGTTGAGTTGTCATGTATGATTCAAAGGTGTCCGTAGTGAGATCAATAATATGCATACTATTATATACAGCTGCTACAGAACCAAGAGTCTTGTTTTTTTCTTCTAATTCTTTGTTAATAAGGTTAAGCATATGATTATGTGCTCTTTCTTTACGGTTGTTATATTGCACCACAATAAAAGCAATAATCATCATAGCAAAAATGAACGCCAAGGTAATACTTGCAGCAATATGATTATAGATAAAATTTTTAAAAGTAGGTTTTTCTGTAAGGGCTTGACTTAGGAATACCATTTGGTGAAGCTCATCTGCATTGATACTGTGTAAGCCTTTATCAATAATATGCAGTAAAGTTGGATTCTTACGAGAAACTGCTACAGACAGGGGAATAGTTTCAGGGACCAAAAGCGTACTTAAGGTATAAAATTCGGGGTGCTCCTTAAGCAGTACGCGAAAAGTGTAAGAACGCATAACGGCAGCTTGAACTTTACCGTCGGCCACAGCTTTAAGAGCAGAATAGTTGTCATTGAAATGTGTTTTTTTCGCATCTGGGAAATGTTTATCTACATAAGCAAGATCGAACTTTTTATTAGAAACAACTGCGATAGAATTTAAAGGACCATGAAGGTTTGTTCCATTAATAACTAAATTAAATGTAGAATTTACAACTGTTCTAGAACTGAAAACCTTTTGCATTTCAGACTGATTGGGCGTTCCTAAATATGGATAGATTGCATCTAGCTTGCCTTTATTTAAGTCTGTAAGCATAGCGGAAATATTATCATAATAAGAGTATTCTAATTTAGTGCCAGGAACGTTTACGTTAGTAAATACTTTATTTAAAAGGGCTGAAACTACATTTTGAGATTCACTAGGAGTCTTATATTCATTTAGCGTGCCGATTTTAAGGGAAGGATGGCCTGCAAGCCAGGTGGCTTCCTTTTTAGTGAGACGAACTTTTTTTTCTGTTCCTTTATTGTATTTTGCTGCTAAATAAGCATTGTAATAAGGCTCCAGCTCGTAGATTTTCTTCTGAGCATTGTTTAAGGATTTAAGTAAATTTTCGTTTTTAGAGTTTACGGCAAAATAAAAATTAGCACGACCAATGTTGGTAAAGAAATGTGAATTTTCAGGAGCTAGGAAATCTATTTCTAAGATTGCATCCACTGTACCATCAGAAAGAGCTTGTCTGGTTTCTAAATGGTTAGGTAATCTCACGATTTCGGCATGAATATTATTTTTTTTCAACCATTTTTGTAATAAATCATATTCATATTGGCCTGCAAAGCAAGCGATGCGTTTTCCGTTTAATATACGCAGATCTTCTGCATCAAGGGCAGGACTTTGCCACGTATTATTTACATAAAGCGAAAAATGGTTATAGCCAGCCGCATAGCGGGAAAAAAGCAGGTTAGGCTCAGGTGTGGAGGTAGGAGTTACCTGCCCAAGTATATCAATTTCTCCAGCTTTGAGTTTTTCATAGAGCTCAGGCCAAGTACCATATACATATTCATATTCCCAACCAGTATAGCTCGCTAACTGTTGCAGATATTCATAGCCATAGCCGTTTCTGGGGATATCAGGACCACCCTCGGAATAGGTTTTCATATAAGGGGAATAGCCGACGCGAACCTTTTGACCAGCAAAGGAGACTGCTTGTTGGAGGCATAGAAAGACTGTTAACAGGATAAAGCATAAAAGCTTTTTGTGGTTTTTAATCATTGTATCCCTCCTAAATTATAGTTAAAATAATCTATTATATATTATAAGACTTTTTCATTCTTTTAGCAACTAGCTGAATTCAACAAAGAAAGTTCACATAAATTTCACATGTGTGAAATTCAATAAAAGGAGGAAAAGTTGCTTAAATAGAATTAAATGTTTCTGAACATAAGGCAGTTACTTGTGTTTGTTTTGGAATAAACTGTGTTTGGGAGGAAATATGGATAATAAAACTAAAAAAGGACTTATGTTATGCGCTTTGGTGCTGCTTTGTGGTTTAACAAGCCTACTTAGTAATTTGTTTAGTAGAGGAGAAGAGAAACTTCAACTTTTGCCGAATAAACAAGTAAATATCAATAGTGATAATAGAAACAAAAATAAAAACGAAGCGTACGGTAAAAATCAAGTAATAAAAGTTTACGTTAGTGGTGCAGTTGTCAGTCCTGGTATTTATGAAGTTAAAGGAGGAGCTAGGGCTAATGATGCTGTTATGGCAGCAGGTGGGTTATTGGATAATGCCGATACACAGAAAGTCAATTTGGCGTTAAAGCTTAAGGATGGAATGCAGGTAAATGTTCCTTTCGTAAAAAATTCCTTCAAAGGCACTGGTGGAAAAAGTGAAGGCTTTTCAAAACAGAGGCAAGCCACGTCAAAAAATGACCATAGGAGACCTGATATAGTAAATATAAATACTGCTTCTATTAATGAATTGGTAGGGCTTCCAGGAATTGGTCCAAGTATGGCGCAACGTATTATTAACTATAGGGAAAGAAAGCCCTTTAGGAGTATCGAAGATATTGTCAAGGTACCTGGTATTGGTAAAGCTAAACTAGAAATGCTCAGAGAAAGAATAAGGGTATGCATAAAGCTATGCGTTTTATATTCGTTACTATAGCTTTAATTCTAGCAGATCTAATGGCTCTTAAATTTTGGTTCTTATCACCAGCAGAATATCTTCAACCCTATGATGAGCATTTTATTCAGGCTGTTGGTTATATTGAACCTTTAAGCGTTCAGGATAAGGTTCAAAGTAGGAGCTTCATCCTTTGCTGTGAGCAGCTTAGGGTGGATAATAAACCAATTAAATATAAAGAAAAGTTACGAGTTTATTTAACGGAAAATAAAAAAATCAATAAAGATAATGATAATGGTGACCAAAAGTCAAATGCTATAAAATCATTTAGTAGTTTGCCTGTTGCTGGCAAGGTTATGGTGCAAGGAAAACTGCAAAAATTACGTGACTTTGCTAATCCGGGTGCATTTTCCATGGAGAATTATAATCGAGTACAGGGGATAGGCGGTATGATTAGAGGAAGGGAGTTTGCAATTTTAGATACCCAACCTCGTTTTCTTGATTATTTCGCCTTGTTGAATTTAAAGTTAAAAAACCAGATAAGAAAAATACTTCCCCAAGAAACAGCTAACGTTTTAATTGGTATGGTCTTAGGCGGAAGTAATGATATAAACATTGAAACTCGGGAAAGTTTTGCAGCCAATG
>JAKSOK010000142.1 GCA_024405615.1 Phascolarctobacterium sp. | reverse complement strand
CTGTCTGTAACGGACTTATGCAATCTTCGTTGTAAATATTGTATGCCGGAAGCAGGCGTCTGCAAAAAAAATCATGAGGAAATGCTTTCAGAAGATGAAATGATTATGGCAGTTGAAGCAGCTGCTGCTTTGGGTATCAAAAAAATCCGCATTACCGGAGGAGAACCCTTAGTCAAGAAAAATATCCTCTCCATTTGTGAAAGAGTAGGCAAAATACCTGGCATTGAAGAGGTCTGCGTTACCACCAATGGCGTGCTGCTTAAGGAATACGCGCAGGGACTGCGACAAGCAGGAGTTAAGCATCTGAACATCAGTCTAGATACTCTTAAGCCGGATAGATTTAGAGAGATTACTCGCATTGGAAATTTAGCAAAGGTGCTAGATGGTATTGAAGAAGCGCTAAAGGTTGGTTTTGAAAAGATAAAACTGAATGCAGTTCTTATGCGTGGAGTTAATGATGACGAAATAAAGGATTTAGCTCAGCTTACCTTCGATAGGCCGCTAGACATGCGTTTTATAGAGCTTATGCCCATGGAGGCTACAGCAATGGAGAGAGGAGCTTACTTGCCGGTTCAGAAGGTGCTGGAGGTATTGCCAGAGCTTGAAGCCTTGTCGGTGGAGGGTGTAGCCAAGATTTACCGACTACCAGGAGCTAAGGGTAAAATTGGCCTGATAAGTCCTGTGAGCGATAATTTCTGCGCTGGTTGCAACCGTATTCGCTTAACCGCTGACGGCAAATTTAAACCTTGTTTACATTCTCCGGAAGAATTTTCAATTAAAGGCATGGATTTTGAAGGCATGCTGGAACAAACCCAAAGAGCAGTGCTTGCAAAACCGGAGCAGCATGAGGATTTTACGGGTAATAAAGTTAGTAAAGCAGAGCGTTCTATGAATGCCATTGGAGGATAAATGGATTTTACGCATTTTGATGACCAAGGAAGAGCTAAAATGGTCAATGTGGGCGAAAAAGAGATTACTAAGCGCACCGCAGTTGCGGGAGCAAGTGTACTTGTTAACGTAGAGACCTTTGAGCTTATTAAATCGGGAGGCATGAAGAAGGGTGATGTGTTAACCGTTGCTCAAATAGCAGGAATAATGGGGGCTAAAAGGACCCCTGACCTGATTCCTATGTGCCATCCCCTTATTATAGATGGTGTGAATTTGAAACTGGAACTTGACGAGGAGAAGCATTCCGTAGAGATTACGGCTACGGTATCCTGTACCGGTCGTACTGGGGTGGAGATGGAGGCCTTGACCGCTGCCTCAGTGGCAGCTCTTACAGTTTATGATATGTGTAAGGCTGTACAAAAGGATATGGTGATTAGCGATGTAAGGCTTATCAGTAAGACGGGTGGAATTCACGGCGATTTTTCCAGAAATGCTTAGAATGACATATATCGCCTGTATATTGATTAATTTTTGCAAATAAATTTTCTTTCTGTTCTTGTCATTCTAAATTCAATTTGCTAAAATATTGATAGGTGTTTTTTCATAATGCTTAAATTGTTTGGAGCATAGAGTGTGAATAATTAATCCTTAAGCATCCTGCTTGCAGAATGTAACCTGAGCTAGGTAAAGGCGATGTTATTCATGGACTATTTGTGTCTAAGGAGGCAAATTGGATTAGTATGAATATTTTAGAGGAACGTATTCTTAAGGATGGCGTTGTTAAAGAAGGAAATGTATTAAAAGTTGATAGCTTTTTAAATCATCGTTGCGATGTGGAGCTCTTTAACGAAATGGCTAAGGAATGGGTGAGAAGGTTCGAGAAAAAGCAAATCAATAAAATTCTGACTATCGAAGCCTCTGGTATTGGTATGGCTTGTATCGCTGCTCAGCATTTCCATTGTCCAGTTGTATTTGCTAAAAAATATAAGAGCATTAATATTGATGGCGATATGTATATTTCCGAGGTTGAATCCTTCACTCATAAGGAAACCAACCAGGTAATTGTTTCTAAGAGATTTTTGAACAAGGATGACCGTGTGCTTATTATTGACGATTTCCTGGCAAATGGTGCAGCTCTGCAAGGCTTGATTTCCATCGTTAATCAAGCAGGTGGACAGGTAGAGGGCATCGGTATTGCTATCGAAAAAGGTTTCCAACCTGGTGGCAAATTCATTCGTAATCTTGGCTATCAATTGGAATCCTTGGCTATTGTTGATGCAATGGATTGGAAAACTGGAACTATTACTCTGCGTAAGCAAGAATAATGCTTAGAGGTGACAAAAATGGCTAATTCTGCAAATAACAATGATGCAATTTATCAATTAGATGGAAAGGTTCCTGTAGGAAAAGCTATTCCTTTTGGACTGCAACATATCCTTGCGATGTTCGTTGCCAATATTGCTCCGATTATAATTGTAGCTAGTGCTTGCAAATTAGATAAAATGCAAACAGCAATGCTCATCCAAAGCGCGATGGTTGTGGCTGGTTTGGGTACTTTAGTCCAATTATATCCTATCTGGCGCCTTGGTTCGGGACTCCCTATTGTTATGGGCATTAGCTTTACTTTTGTTTCGGTAGCATGCTTTATCGGAACTACCTATGGCTATGGTGCTTTAGTCGGTGCAGTTCTAGTTGGTGGTCTTATCGAAGGCCTTTTGGCGATTTTTGCTAAATATTGGCTAAAAATAATTAGCCCCATTATTTCTGCTTGCGTAGTAACCTCTATTGGTTTTTCTCTTTTGGGAGTAGGTGCGGCTTCCTTTGGTGGTGGTTTTGGTGCACCTAATTTTGGCTCTGCTACCAATTGGATTTTGGGTACCATCACTCTTTTGACTTGCATTATTTATAATATTTTTGCTAAGGGCTTCTACAAACAGCTTTCTGTCTTAGTGGCATTGATTGTTGGCTATATTGCAGCAATGATTATGGGTGTTGTAGATTTCTCTGGCCTAAAAGATGTTCCCTTTATTGCTCTTCCCACGATTATGCCTTTTAAACCTGAATTTAATTTGAGCGCTATTATTGCGATTACTTTGATTTTCCTGGTTTCTGCTACCGAAACTGTAGGCGATACCTCTGCCGTTGCTGCCTCCGGTTTAAATCGTAGTGCAACCCAAAAAGAAACTGCAGGTTCTATTGCAGTAGACGGCTTTGTTTCTGCGGTGTCTTCTATTTTTGGTTGTTTGCCAATTACCTCCTTTAGCCAAAACGTTGGCCTAGTAGCCATGACTCATGTTGTTAATCGCTTTGCTATTGCAACTGGAGCTCTGATTATGGTTGCTGCAGGTGTTTTCCCAATTTTTGGTGCTTTGCTGGCTACTCTGCCGGAAGCTGTATTGGGTGGCTGCACAATCATGATGTTTGGTTCAATTGTAATTTCAGGCTTCCAAATGATGAGCAAATGTGGTTATACTCAACGTAATATGACCATTTCTGCTTTAAGTCTTGCTATAGGCTTAGGTTTTACTTCTATGCCGAAAATCTTCGATATTTTCCCGCAACTGGTTAAGAATGTTTTTGCAGAAAACTGTGTTGCTGTTGTCTTTTTGACTGCGATTATCTTAAACCTCATTCTTCCTGAGAATATGGAGGTTTTCGAACCTGAGCAAGAAGAACATAAATAAAATAGATACTTGTAAAATAAAAAGGCTATGTATAATTTGCATGGCCTTTATTTTTTTTAGAAAATAATATGATTTTGGGTTTAACATTGTTGTTGCCAAAATATTAACGAAAGAGTATAATAATGTTATATGAACTGGTGTAATTAGGCACCAGTTATTTAATCCAGAGGGATTTTGGAGGGATTTTAAATGTTATCTGATGAGAATAAGTTTAGAATTTTTACCGGTAATGCAAACCCTGATTTAGCTCGTGAAATCGCTAGCTACCTGGGTACTACCGTTGGTGATTCTGTTGTTAATCGTTTTAACAATGGTGAAATTCAAGTTATGGTTAATGAATCCGTACGTGGCAAGGACATTTTCATTGTTCAACCTACCTGCGGTCCTATCGTTAACGATAACGTTATGGAACTTTTGATTATGGCTGACGCTTTCCGCCGTGCTTCTGCTGCTACCATTACTGCAGTAGTTCCTTACTATGGCTATGCTCGTCAAGACCGTAAAGCTCGTGGTCGTGAACCCATTACCTCTAAACTGATGGCAGACCTGATGGTTTCTGCTGGTATTACCCGTGTAGTAACCGTTGACCTGCATGCAGCTCAAATTCAAGGTTTCTTTAATATCCCCTTTGACCATATGTTGGGTGGCCCGTTAATGGCTGAATACATTAAGAGCAAGAATCTGGAAGACCTGATTGTTGTTTCCCCTGACTTAGGCGGTGTTGCTCGTGCTCGTAAATTTGCTGAAGAGCTGAACTGCTCCATGGCAATCATTGATAAACGTCGTCCTGAACCTGGTGTTGCTGAAGTTATGAACTTAATCGGCAGCGTTGAAGGTAAGACCTGCGTTATGATCGACGATATGGTTGATACCGCTGGTTCTTTGTGCGAAGGCGCTCGTGCTCTGGAAAAATTTGGTGCTAAAGAAGTTTATGCTTGCTGCACCCATGGTATCTTAACTGATCCTGCTCTGAGCCGCATTGCTGCTTCCAACATCACTGAGCTGGTTATCACCAATACCATTCCTTTGGCTCCCAACAAAAAGCATCCTAAGATTAAGGTGCTGTCCATTGCTCCTATCTTAGCTGAAACTATCCTGCGCATTTACAACCAATGGTCTGTAAGCCAACTGTTTGAACCCCGCAACAAATAATTCCTAGAAGAATCTTAACTGCCATCTAATTTAGATGGCAGTTTT
>JAKSOK010000141.1 GCA_024405615.1 Phascolarctobacterium sp. | reverse complement strand
ATCGATGCTTTAGCTTACAAGAAAATCCAACGTCACTGGGATAAGTTTGTTGAACGCTTACCACACGAATGGGGTACTGGCAAACAATTACAACAATTGGCAGACGAAATTAGATAAATAGATTCTTATAACTTAGTTTTACATATAAAAAAGCCATTACTCATTTTGAGTAATGGCTTTTCCTATTCTCCTAATTGCTTTATCATTGCTTGCAAATCTTTGAAGGCTTCTAATTCCAAATTGAAAACGCCTAACTGTATTAATTCACCTATACTTAAGCCTATGTATTTTTCTGTTCCCGCAAAATACGCAGCTAACAGATGCCGATTATAATTCTCCAAATGCCTTCTAGCACCACGACAACCATTAACGCTTAACAAGAAATCCTGACTCACATTTATCAGATTAGCAAAGTCGGCATATTCTGAAGTATTGGTATTCAAAACATTTACCAATACATCCTCTAAATACCCTTTACTCCAGTAAATTGTTCTTTTCCCGGGAAATAAGTAGCAGTCGAAGTCCTGTATATCCTTTAAAAAGCTATTATTACGAATGGTTTCTATGCGTAATAATTTTTTACGCATTTCCGGACCTGCATCAACAATAAGCCTAATTTTTCTTAGACCAGCGATATCCTCATTTTCCTCGACATAGCTTAGGAACTCTGGTAATTTATCCACATTGCCTAAATTAATTATCTGCAGATTAGGCAAGTTTACACCCTGCTTAAATAAAAAGCGAATATAACCACTGACAAATTCCGCAATTTCTTTACGCTCACACAAAAGCACAATTGGACAACGTAATCTCGGTTTATTCTTCTGTTCGGTCATCGGCTTAATTTTCACCATACTTAGCCAGCATATCCTCTGCAGCTTGGACTACCTGGTCCACCATTAAACGAGTCATACAGTTATTTTTATCTGCATGATCGCATTTATGCTTCATACCATCCTTACATCCCATGCAGGGAGGTTGAGCTGTTACAATAACAGCCTTCTCTGTATAAGGACCATAAAGCTTAGGAATAGAAGGTCCATACATAGCGACAATAGGTACTTTTTGGCTTATTGCTACGTGCATTGGACCACTATCATTAGTAATAATCAAGCTACAACGACGCATAGCTGCAGCCAACTCACCAATTCTAAAAGCACCTGTAGCAATGATGGGAGTAGTCTTCATTTTAGCTACGGCCTCATCCACCATTTCTTCATCCATAGTACCACCAAAGAAAACTGGCTTATAACCTTTTGCTGCTAAGCGGTCAGCAACCTCCGCAAAACGCTCCGGAGCCCAACGTTTAGTTACTACAGCACTACCAATATTGAAGCCAATAAGCTTATCACTAGCAAACACGCCATGATTACGCCAGAATTCATCCGCGCCCTTTTGGTGTTCGTCACTGGGGAAAATTTCTAAGCCGTTATGCTCCAGCTTTTCTACACCTAAGTCAGTTAAAACTTTCAGGTACATATCAGCTGCGTGAATTGTTCTATCCAAAGGAATAAACTTATCCCAAGCCCATTTAAAAATAGTATGGGTGGTACCAGTTCTCATCTTAGTTTTGGTAAAGGCATCAATAAAGGAACAACGTTCATTAGGATGCAGATTAATAACTACATCAAAATCCATGGTACTCAGCTTGCGCGCACAAGCCCACAAAGCCAACAGACTGTTATCTTTGCCTTTTTTATCTATGGTAATAACCTCATCCAAATAGGGATTATGTAAAACTACATCCTTAAGCTTTTCATCCGCCAAGAAGGTAATATGCGCCTTAGGAGCGGCTTTTCTTAACGCGTGAATAAAAGGAGTTGTCAGCGTTAAATCGCCTAAATGCATAAGGAAGGTTACTAATATACGTTTATTATCTAACTCAATCATGATTTTACTTTCTCTTTATATATCTCGAATACTTTTTTGGCTTCAATAGCCGCCATGCAATGCCATTTTTCGCAATGCTTTTTTAGACATCCCGCACAAATAGCAGGACTCACTAACACCGTACTATTCTTGCTACCATAAGGGCCTGTTCTATCTGCCTTGGTAGGTCCATACATGGCCACCAACGGCTTCTTCAAAGCTGCAGCAAAATGTAACGGTCCTGTATCTGCGCTAATATAAACACAACAGCCTTTAATCAATGCTGCCAATTCACGTAGACTAGTCTTACCAGTCATATCAATAACCTGGTCGCATTTACTAATTTCTTTAATTACAGCACCCTTGGCCGCATCATCCGGTCCACCTGCCAAAACAACATAACGACCATCCTCAACAATCATCTGTGCCAACTCGGCATAATGACTAGGCGGCCATTCCTTAGTTTCCCAACGAGCACCAGGCACTAAAACCACGTACTCAGGCAGATTGCCCTCTTGCAAAGGCATTCCTTCTTCCTGCAGCTTTGTTGTAAGACTTTCCGTCTCTTTGGACAAGTCCGGCATAGGGAAATCTAGTTCTCCCACAGGAACATCAGCACCTAAATAGCGAGCTACATCAAGATAACGTTCAATAACATGCTCTTGGCTATGATTCCCTTTAATAGCTTTGCTAACAAAGCTACTTCCTTCTCTAAGCTCACAGTAACCTAAACGATTATCACAACCACTCATGGCCGCCATAACGGCACTTTTGAACAAGCCCTGCATATCTAGAACTAAATCAAAATGCTTGCTGTGAAGCAGCTCCTTCAGTTCACAAAAATATTGCCACTTCTCTGACAAGCCCATTTTATTAAATTTTTTCTTATCAAAGTAGATGACTTCGTCAATCACAGGAGGATCAGGCACAAAACCTGCAAATTGCGGATGTACCAGCCAAGTAATCTTTGCTTTGGGATAGAGTTTACGCAGCTCTGCCGCAAAAGGCAAAGTGTGCAACACATCTCCTAACGAACTCATCTTGATCAGTAGAATATTCTTGTATTCCTGCATTTTTCTCAACCTAAAACTATCTTTTTAACAAATTCTAATAGGCTTCCGCCTTTATACAAATAGCCTTTGATACCAGCAGCTTCTGCGCATTCCACATCTCGCTTACTATCGCCTATCATAAAGCTATTTTCTTTATCTATCTCGTACTCACTAAAGCATTGCAACAGCATGCCAGGCTTAGGTTTGCGACAATCGCAATCAATGGCATACTCAACAATCTTGCCTTCCTTATGATGGGGGCAAAAGTAGAATTTTTCTAGCTTAGCGCCGTAGCTCAAAGCATCTTGCGCCATACGTTCATGCAAAGCCTGCATTTGCTCCACAGTATAGTAGCCACGCGCCACACCACTTTGATTAGTAATAACAAACAGAGTATAGTCTCGTTGCGCTAAGAAAGCCAACGCCTCTCTAGCATGGGGCATCCAACGCAAATCCTCGATCTTATACAAATAGTCCCTATCAACATTAAGGGTACCATCTCTATCAAAAAATACTGCTTTCATATAAGCCCTTCTTTTGCCATCTTAGCAATTTTAGTCACAACGTTAGTAGTACTATACCCATCTTCAAAATCAATAATTTGCACTTCGCCAGCGTATTCTCTACCGGCAACCTGATCTGGACGGTAGTCCCCGCCCTTAACCAAAATATCCGGACGAATCTTTTCAATCAATTCTGTAGGAGTATCTTGATCAAACAGCACTACTGCATCCACGCAAGCCAGAGCAGCTAAAACTCTCGCTCTATCCAACTCATGCACCAAAGGACGAGTAGGTCCCTTTAAACGCTGCACAGAAGCATCCGTATTCAAGCCAACAATTAAATGCTTACCAAGATTACGCGCCTTTTCCAAATAAGTTACATGACCTACATGAATAATATCAAAGCACCCGTTAGTGAAGACAACTTTTTCTCCAGCAGCCTTCCAGGTAGCCGCTAAACTACTAATTTCTTCCCAACTTAAGGTGCGATAGCCATGACCTTGCTTACGTTCTTCTGTCAGCAAATCCTTTAATAGCTCATCCCTATGTACAGGATATGTGCCAACCTTAGCCACAACAATACCTGCTGCACGGTTAGCCATGTAAACAGCTTCAGCCAAACTTAATTTACCTGCCACACCTGCTAAAAGGGTAGCCGCTACGGTATCACCTGCACCGCTAACATCAAAAACTTCAATGGCAGTTGCAGGACTATGCAATACCTCAGTAGCATTAATCAAAGACATGCCCTTTTCACTACGGGTAACAACAACATTCTTAATTGCAAATTTATCACGAGCAGCGCGAGCCATCTCAACAACCGCACTATCTTCGTTATCCTTAACACAGCCTGCAGCCTCACACATTTCCTTTAAATTAGGAGTGATGAAATCACAGCCTCTGTATTTAGTCCAATCAGATCCTTTAGGATCTACCAATACAGGTACATTCTTAGCATGAGCCTTAGCAATAACACTTTGCACGAACTCAGCCGCGCAAACGCCTTTTGCATAGTCACTGACAATAATGCCATCTAAACCTTCTGCTAAAAGTCCATCCAGCCAGGCTGTCAGTGCTTCCGTTTCTGCCGGCAGTAAGTCACCAACCTCTTCAAAGTCTAAGCGTAACATTTGCTGTTGGCCACCCAAAACTCTAAGCTTGGTAATAGTGCTTCTAGCTTCACTCTTAATCAAACCACTAGCATCAATGCCCGCATCAGCCATCATTTTTTCCAACAGCACGCGGTTTTCATCATCACCAGTAACACCACCCATGAACACCTGGCATTCCAAATGAGCTAAATTAGCTGCTACGTTAGCAGCACCACCAAGTACAGAATTAATACGGTTAATTCTGGTAACCGGAACTGGTGCTTCAGGGGAAATACGCTTTACCTCACCATGAAAATAGCGGTCCAGCATCACATCACCAATAACAGCAAT
>JAKSOK010000140.1 GCA_024405615.1 Phascolarctobacterium sp. | reverse complement strand
AAGAACGCAACCTTAAGTGGTAATGTTGAAGCAACAGTAGGCAGAATTACTATTGAAGCACAAAGTATTAATACCAAAGGTATCGTTAAAGCTGGAAATCATATTCTGATGGATGCAACTAATGGCGGTTTGGATATTAATAATAGTATTCAAAATGTCCAAAACGGTATTGAACTTTATGCTAAGAATGGTCAGGTTAACATCAATAATGATGTTACTGCTGGAGAAGATGGCTTACTGCGTATTTATGCTGAGCTTGAAGATCAAAAACTAAGTGAAGAACTAGTTAATGCGGTATTAGTTAATGGCGAGTTGACTAGCATTAATGGTAGCGTTGACGTTGGTGCTGTTAATGGTGATATCGATATTCATAATATTACTGCTGAAGAGCAAATGGCAGCTGTTGGTACTAAGAATGGCAATGTCGTAATTGGAGACATTTCTGCTGGTACAGTAGTACTTTATAATCACGATGCGAATAACTCTGTTCAGGCTAACAATGTTACCGTTAGCAAAGCGTTGGTTGTTCAAAGCGCTAAACCTGTAATTGAACATGTTGATGCTGCTCCAGGTGCCAAGAATATTATTATTGATATTACTGGTTCTGGTAGTGAAGTAGATCCTGAAGGTAAAATTACTATTGGTAGTAAGGACGAGAATGTTGATTGGAAGATTGCTAATTTAGCTGTTGGTGTGGCTAAAGTATATACTGCAGGCAATATCGACATTGGTAATCTTTATGTTAACGGTAATGCTACATCTGAAGTCATTGCTAAACAAAGAGTTGCAATAGATAGCTTAACTGTTAAAGATAAGGTTTATGCTTCTGGCTATGATTATGATGCATCTATATATGGCACAAAACCGGAACATGATGATAGTAAGGCAATCTATTTCGATGATAAGGTTGGTAGTGCAGCTATTAGTGAGTATAGTATAGATTTCGATAATTTATTCTTTGGTAAGGATGCTAAAACACAGGCTATTAAAGACGTTATTAATGAAATTAAAAAGTCTAAGCCAGATGTAATTTTAGGTACTGATAAGGGAATGAATCTCTATATTTCTGATAGTCACAACCAAACCAGCAATGGCAAGCTTTTACATTTGGATAATTACTATTATGTTCATAATCAACGTTATAGCGCTGAGGATTTAAGTAGAATTCTTGCTGATTATAAAGCTATGCATACTTATGCTTTGTATTATGGTGATAATTTGGGACTCTTTAAACGTAATAATTTATACGAACTTCCGTCAAATGAAATTGTTAATGGACAATTAAAGAATACTATGGTAAGCTTTATCTTAACTGATGCTAAGGAAGAAAAGAAGAATTCATAATATCACATTTTAATAGTAGTGCTAAAATAGGAGGCGTTAATATGTTTTTAAAGGATGAAGCAAGCCGTTGCTTGTTATGTGCGGATGCTAAATGTACTCTTGCCTGCTCAAAGGGACAAGACCCTGCAAGAGCATTGCGAGCAGTTCGTTTTGATAATGAAGCTGTTGCCGGACGTTTCTTAGCTGGTGCTCAATGTGCTGAGTGTGATGCACCCTGCGAAAAGGCCTGCATTCATTATGATCGAAATATTCGCATCCAAGAGTTTGCGCAAGGCCTACCTGCTTGCAACAATGAACAGAAGCCTAGCTTAGCTATAGATTTTTGTGGCGTGCATTGCGAAAATCCATTTTTCTTATCCTCATCTTGTATTTCTGCTAACTATGAGATGGTTAGCAATGCCTTCAAGATGGGTTGGGGTGGTGTAGCTTTTAAAACCGTAGGCATGGTTGCCTGCAATGAGGTTTCACCACGTTTTAGTGCTGTTCGTAAGGATGGTACCCCCTTTGTAGGCTTTAAGAACCTGGAGCAGATTTCTGACCACACGCCGGAAGAAAATTTTGAAGCTATTCGTCGCTTGAAGCAGGATTTTCCAAGTAAGGTTATAATCGCTTCTATTATGGGCAATAATGACGAAGAGTGGGCTCAACTGACTAAGATGGCTTGTGCAGCCGGTGCTGATATTATTGAATGTAACTTCAGTTGTCCGCAGATGGCGGCAGAAGGTATGGGATCTGACGTAGGCCAAAATCCTGAACTGGTGCGCCATTATACAGAGGTCGTAGTTGCTAATTCTACTGTGCCCGTTATGCCGAAGATGACACCTAATATTCAAGATATATCAATTCCTGCTATTGCTGGCGTGCAAGGCGGTGCTAAGGCCATTGCTGCTATCAATACCATTAAGTGCTTAACTGGCATTAACGAGGATACCCTCGTGTCTTATCCGTCTGTAGCAGGTAAATGTGCTGTTTCTGGCTATTCTGGTAAGGCAGTTAAGCCTATTGCCCTCAAGTTTATCTACGATATGGCTAGCTGCCAAGAGCTGCAAGGCATTGAGCTCAGTGGCATTGGCGGTATCGAAACTTGGAAGGATGGGCTAGAATTTATCCTGTTGGGTTGCCGTAATGTACAAGTTACTACTGCAATAATGCAATACGGTTATCGTATTATTGATGACCTTGTTGCCGGTTTAGAGAACTATATGGCAGCTCATGGCTATGATTCTCTTGAACAGCTTGTAGGCAAAGCTTTGCCTAATATTGTGCCTGCGGACGAACTTGATAGAAATACTTTGGTTTATCCTACCTTTAATTGGAAAAAATGTATTGGTTGTGGACGCTGCGTGCTTTCCTGCCGTGATGGTGGACACCAGGCACTGGAAATGGTAGATGGCAAGGTGAAGTTTATGCCTAAAAAGTGCGTAGGCTGTCATTTGTGCGCTATGATTTGTCCTGTAGAAGCAGTAGGTACCGAAGGTCGCAGAATTCAAAAGTAGAAGCCAGTCCTGATGGAGATGTCGTTTTGATTAATAATACAGATATCAAGAAACAGAAAACTAATTATAGAAATAAGCATAATGATGAAGTTGTAGAAAAGAAGGCGAGCAAACCTTTTGCTAAACCCTTTGAACCAAAGAAGCGTTTTTCCGAAAATGGTCTAGAAGATGATTATTCTGTGGATGTGGAAAAGATGCAACGTATTTTGGCAAGGTTTAAGCCTAGTGCGGAGCCGAAATGTCCTATCTATAAGGAATGTGGTGGTTGCCAGCTGCAACAGCTTAGCTATGCAGATCAACTGAAGTTTAAACGCCATATTGTCATTGAGGATATGAAGCTTATAGGTAATTTGGCGAACACTCCCATTCTTCCTGTGTTAGGAGCAGAAAATCCTTGGAACTATCGCAATAAGACGCAAATGCCTTTAGGTGTTGCTAAAGGGACGGTTGTCATGGGCTGCTATGCTCTTGATACGCATAAGATTGTTGATACTTTGGCCTGCGATATTACTCAGGAGGAAAACAACGAGCTTTTACAAGCCGTACGTGAGGTTATTGGTAAGCTAGGTATTCCCATTTATAACGAAGATAAGCATACCGGTATTTTGCGCCATGTAGTAGGCCGTGTTGGTATTAATGGCGAACTGATGCTAGTATTGGTAACGACGGACATCGAACTGCGTAATGAAAAGCAACTAGTAAATATGCTGCGCAAACGTCTGCCGAAGCTAGTTAGTGTGCATCAAAATATCCAAACCTATCACAATAGCGTTGTCATGGGCAGAGAAACCAAGCTTTTGTGGGGTAAGCAAGCTATTATGGCAAGACTTGGCTCTTTGCACTTTAGCGTATCTCCTCGTTCCTTCTTCCAAATTAATACCGCGCAAGCTGAGGTGCTCTATAATACAGCACTTGATTTTGCCAAACTAACTGGTAAAGAAACTGTCATAGATGCTTATTGTGGTACAGGAACAATTTCTCTCTATTTAGCGCAAAAGGCTCGTAAGGTCTATGGTATCGAAATTGTTAGACCGGCAATTCTGGATGCTAATAGAAATGCTAAAGAGAATAAAATTAAAAATGCTGAGTTTATTTGTGGGGATGCAACAAGGGAAATTCCTAAGCTTTACAGCAAAGGCATAAAAGCAGATGTTGTAGTAGTTGATCCTCCAAGGGCAGGCTGTACGCCGCAGGTTTTGCGTACCTTTGCAGATATGGGACCGGAGCGTATTGTCTACGTTAGCTGTAATCCTGAAACCTTGGCACGTGACCTTAAGCTTATGCGCAAGCTAGGCTATTTTACAGAAAAGGTTCAACCTGTGGATATGTTCCCGCAAACCTTCCATGTGGAATGTGTAGCTGTTTTAAACAAAATACATACTCATAAATAAAATAAAAAAGCTCTCTTATGCTTGTAAGAGAGCTTTTACTTTTGTGTTTATTTTCTTTTTAGAGTACGCAAATAGGTCTTCTGTTCGTTAGTAATACGATAGCTTTCGCAGGCCTTTTGAATAGTCTTATTATGGGTCCAACGGTCTAGAACGTTTTGCTCTATAATTGTGATAGAAGCATTCCATTGTTTGGCTAAAGCAGTTGCAAAGAACCAGGCAATCATCATTCTAAGATAATATTCTTCTGTGTTAATTGAAGCAGGTATAGCTAGGTAGGTTGGTTGAAAGTGTTCATCTAAAAAATGAGTCATAAGCATTTTTAGACCAAATCTACAAGTATAGATATGCTCTGCTTCACTCCAATCTATTATCTTTGTCATAAGCTGAGGCTTGTGTTTTTTGAATACCTTAGGGGACATAATATCACATACAGCCCAATTATCTACAAAGGGGAGAAAGGCTTCTGTATAAGCCATGCATTGATCATAATCTTTGATTTCTGATATTAGTATGGCGTGGAGAATATTCTCATCGTAATATTGATGAGGAAGGGTATTTAAAAACTCTTCTGTTTCTGGTGCTGAAAGGATTTCCTTAGCTAGCTTACGCGCTGCAGGAATGCGAACGCCTATAACTTTTTCCAAAGGAATTCCTGG
>JAKSOK010000014.1 GCA_024405615.1 Phascolarctobacterium sp. | reverse complement strand
CATTAAACTTGACGAATTAACTGAGGATCAAAAGGCTTATTTAGCTGCAGAATAACATGGACAGAAAATTTAGAAGAGAATTGATTAATACTGCTCATAAGCTGGAAGCGAAGAAATTAGTTGCTGGTTCCTGGGGTAATATTAGTGTTAAATTTAAAGATGAGATGATTGTACCGAGTATTGCAGAGGATGAACTTTTGACGGTATTTGGTAAAACTTCTTCTGTTAAACGCGTACCTGTAGAAGCAATTTTGATTACTCCTTCTGGTTTGGGTTATGAGAATATGCAGGATGATGACCTGGTGTTAATAGATGCTGAGGGTAAAGTTTTAGAAGGTAAGCATGTGCCTTCCTCTGAAAGCAAGCTGCACACTGCTATCTATAAGGCTTGTCCTGAAGCTGGAGCTATAATTCATACTCATAGTATTTACGCTAGTGCCTTGGCGGCGATGCATAAATCTGTTCCTGCAATAATTGAAGATTTAGTGCAAATTATCGGTGGACGTGTAGAGTGCGCTGAGTATGCTTTACCTGGTACTCAAGAGTTGGCTGACAATGCAGTTAAAGCTTTGCATGGCAAGAAAGCGTGCTTATTGGCTAATCATGGTGCGGTAGCCTGGGGTAAAACCTTAGCAGATGCTTTAATGGTGGCGGAGATTCTAGAAAAGACTGCACAAATAGCGATTATCTGCATGCAGGCTGGTGGCGCTTATGAGCTTACTCAAGAGGATGCGGACGTAATGCATGATTTCTATAATAAGCATTACGGAAAACGTCAGTTGGGTGAAGAATAGCAACAACTCTACTAAAAGCACCATCTAGCGTTGTTGCTTCTGCGCTCTAATCCTCGACGTACTGTAAGTACGCCTCCGGTTAAATGCTCGAAGCGCCTAGCTATCTGGCACTTTTAGCGAGTTGCTTGGTTTTATGATAAATCTTTGTATTAAGGAGATTTAAAATAATGAAAAAGTTAATTACTAATGTTGAACTTTTGCATACTCCCAATGGTGAGATGCATAGCATAGCTATTGATGGAAATAAGATTGTTGGTATTGATGTAGCAGATTTTGTTGCTGATGAGGTTATAGATGGCAAGGGTAAGCTGGCTACTCCTGGTATGGTTAATACTCATGGTCATGTTTCCATGACTATTCTTCGTAGTTATGCTGATGATTTGGCCTTGATGGATTGGCTCAACAATCACATTTGGCCTGTAGAAGGTAAAATGGTTGCTGAGGATATCTATTGGGGGGCTATGCTGGGCATTACAGAAATGCTGAAGGGTGGTACTACCTGTTTTGCTGATATGTATAGCGAAATGGACTCTGTAGCTAAGGCTTGCGACCAATTGGGTATTCGTGCTAACCTGTGCCGTGGTATGATTGGCTTCCAAGGTAATGCTATGGATGCATTAGCCGAGAATGTGAAGTTGTTTGAGGATTGGCATGGTCATGATGAAGGTCGTATTCGCGTTACTCTTGGACCTCATGCTCCCTATACCTGTCCTGATG
This sequence comes from Phascolarctobacterium sp., assembly GCA_024405615.1. Classification (GTDB taxonomy): domain Bacteria; phylum Bacillota; class Negativicutes; order Acidaminococcales; family Acidaminococcaceae; genus Phascolarctobacterium_A. The sequence goes on along the minus strand of JAKSOK010000014.1, from coordinate 16,389 downwards.
AATTCTTAAAGAAGGTTATTGCAACAGCTAAGGAAAAGGGCATAGAGATTCAAATGCACCTTTGCGAAACCTTGGACGAAATCAATGGCAGTCAAAAGGATTATGGCATGACTCCTATTGAACGCATGGATAAATTGGGTATGTTTGAGGTTGGTACTATTGCAGCCCATGCAGTACATCTGACTGACCACGACCGTGAGATTATGGCTAAGCATAATGTTCGTATTGCTCATAATCCTCAATCTAACCTGAAGCTGGCGAGTGGTATTGCTGAGGTTGCTGCTGCTAAAAAGGCTGGTATTGTCGTAGGCTTAGGGGCCGATGGTACTTCCTCCAATAATAACCTGGATATGCTGGAGGAAATTCGCTTAGCTGCTATGCTCCATAAGGCAACCACCTTGGATCCGTTGGTAGTTCCTGCTGCTGAGGCTTGGCAAATGGGTACTTTAGATGGTGCAAAGGTTTTAGGCTTCGAAAATGTTGGTCTCTTAGAGCCTGGCTATGAAGCAGATATTGTTTTGTGGGATATGCACAAGCCCTATTGGTATCCTCGTCACAATAAACTGAGCTTATTGGTTTATGCTGCTAGCGCTAATGATGCGGATACTGTTTTTGTAGCAGGTAAGAAGGTTCTTGAAGGCGGCAAGCTGGTAACCTTTGATGAAGAGGTTATTTACAAGATGATTAATGAAAGAACTGCTGCATTGTTAGCAAAATAATATGCCAAATAGCTATAAGTTTTAAGATTGCTAATTTAGCTAAATTAAGGTATATTAGTATTCATATACTATTTAAGGAGAAAATACAATGGCTAAAATTTTGAAGAAAATTGAATTGTCCGAAGTTATATACGAATTCCTTGTAGATGCTCCCTTGGTAGCTCACAAATGTGAACCTGGTCAATTCGTTATTATTCGTACCGATGAATACAGTGAACGTATTCCTCTGACTATTGCTGACTTTGACCGCGAAGCTGGTACCGTTACTCTGGTTGTTCAAGCAGTGGGCAATACCACTAAAGACCTTTGTGGTAATTATAACGAAGGTGATGACATCCTGGATATTGTTGGTCCCTTAGGTCAACCTTCTGAAGCAGAAAACTTTGGTACCGTTGTTATGGTTGGCGGCGGTGTAGGTGTTGCACCTGTTTATCCTATTGCTCGCAAATATAAAGCTTTGGGAAATAAGGTTATTGGCATCATTGGTGCTCGCGATAAGGATCTAATTATGTGGGAAGATAAGATGCGTGCGGTTTGCGATGAATTAATCGTTTGCACTGATAACGGTTCTGCTGGTCGTAAGGGCCTTGTAACCGAACCTCTAAAAGAAATGCTGGAAGCAGGGGAGAAAATTGACCTGGTTGTAGCGATCGGTCCCGTAATTATGATGAAGTTTGTTTCTTTGACTACTAAACCCTTTGGTACTAAAACCACTGTCAGCCTGAATACTATCATGGTAGATGGTACTGGTATGTGTGGCGGATGTCGTGTATCTGTTGGTGGAGAAAACAAATTTGCTTGTGTAGATGGTCCGGAATTTGATGGTCATCAAGTTGACTGGGCTAATCTTTTGATGCGCCAACAAATGTACAAGAACCAAGAATCTATGGAATATAGCTGCGGAGGTCATTGCAAATGCGTGGAGGAATGAGAAATGCTATGCCGGAACAACCGGCTGATGTGCGCAATAAAAACTTTGAAGAAGTAGCTATTGGCTACACTATGGAAATGGCTGTTGATGAAGCTCAACGCTGCTTGAATTGTCCTAAGCCGCGCTGCGTAACAGGTTGCCCTGTTAACGTAGAAATTCCTGCTTTTATTCATGCGGTAGCAGAAAAGGATTTTGCTGAAGCTATTAAAATTTTGAAACGTAAAAATAGCCTGAGTGCTGTTTGTGGTCGTGTTTGTCCTCAAGAAAAACAATGCGAAAGCAAATGCGTATTGGGCATTAAAGGCGAATCTGTTGCTATTGGTCGTCTGGAACGCTTCGTAGCCGACTATGCTCGTATTAACGGTTTAGACACTACTGCTGATGATGTTCAACCTGCTAATGGCAAAAAGGTTGCAGTTGTAGGCTCTGGTCCTTCTGGCTTAACTGTTGCTGGTGATTTGGCTAAATTAGGCTATGATGTTACCATTTTTGAAGCTTTCCATGTAGCTGGTGGCGTATTGATGTATGGTATTCCTCAATTCCGTCTGCCTAAGGAAATCGTTCAACACGAAATCAACAACCTGAAAGCTTTAGGTGTAAAGATTGTTTGCAACGCTGTTATCGGTCGTACCTTTACTATTAATGAATTAATGGAAGAGGAAGGCTTTGAAGCTGTATATGTTGGTACTGGTGCAGGTCTGCCTCACTTCATGAACATTGAAGGTGAAAACCTGAACGGCGTTTATGCTGCTAACGAATTCCTGACTCGTGTAAACCTGATGAAGGCTTATAAATTCCCTCAATTTGCAACTCCTGTTTACGCTGGTAAAAAGGCTGCTATCGTTGGTGCTGGTAACGTAGCTATGGATGCTGCTCGTACTGCTAAACGTTTGGGCGCAGAAGAGGTTTATATTGTTTATCGTCGTGGTGAGGATGAAATGCCTGCTCGTAAGGAAGAAATCCACCATGCTAAGGAAGAAGGCATTACTCTGCAATTACTGAACAATCCTGTTCGCATTGTTGGCGATGAAAAGGGTTGGGTAAAAGGCTTGGAATGCGTACGTATGGAATTAGGCGAAGCTGATGCTAGCGGTCGTCGTAGTCCTGTAGAAATCAAAGGTAGCGAATATGTATTAGATGTTGACATGGTCGTTATGGCTATCGGTCAAGGTGCAAATCCGCTGATTAAAGATACTACTCCTGAACTGCCTGTAGATCGTAAAGGTCATATCATCGTTGATGAAAATGGCGCTTCTGCCATGAAGGGCGTATTTGCTGGTGGCGATATCGTAACTGGCGCTGCAACTGTAATTAGTGCTATGGGTGCTGGTAAACGTGCAGCAGCAGCTATTGATGAATATCTGAAAAACAAATAACTTAAAATAAATAAACCGCTGGGATGATTATGGTTATCTCAGCGGTTTTTTATACATTAAATTATATTTACTATTTGTGTATAGAAAACCCCACTATTATATCAGTGGGGTTCTTTTATTTTTTGATTTCGATATTTACTTCAAAGAGGCGATCCCAAGGGTAGGTCAGAGTGAATTGTGAATTTTTCGTAAAAGGATATTTATTGGCAAGAGTTAAACATGTTTGTTTAGCTTCTATGGCGGTTTGCTTATTGACAGCACCAAGGTTATACTTTAAATCCTCACGAGTGATTTTATCGAAATGTTGGGTGATTTTGTTGCGGGCATTACTTTGATAGAACCAGTCATCAATAAGTCTTTGCTTAATAAGCTTTTTCAACTCTTTTGGTGGTGTCGATTCTGCCATAATACCTTGGGAAATTGCAAAACCAATAGCATTATCACCTGTATTCCAAGCATTATAAGCTACCAGCTTCTCCAAGCCACCTGCTAAGGCAAAGTTGTGCATGAAGCCGTTATCTCCACCATTAGAATAGCTAACATCGGCTAAGGAAATTTTGGCACCTTTAGCTGCAATCTGCATAAGCTTAGCTATGTAGCGTTTGTTAGGTAGAGAAGCATAGTATTTGTTAGATTTAGCAGTAGCATCCTGTACGATACCATCTGCAGGAGTATTAATAGCTAAAACTAAATCTGCAGCTTGAAGAGTAGGTGCAACTTGGGCACCGGCAGCGATAATTTGCTGGGGTACACTATCTTGGAAGCGGGAATCACTATACTGGGGTAGAGTTCCTTGTCCAACACCTTCACTATATAAAGGATAGATTTTCGGAGACTTGTTGTTAGTTTCGTTATATGCACGAGTCATCAACAAAAGTCCTAATTGGTCTACACCATCAATAATAGAGAAGTCCTTTTTAGAGAAAGCAAAACCTAAACGATTTAAATGTTTAGCTTCCATATGAGTATTAGAAAGTGGGGCATTATCGTCTTTACCTATGGCAAAGAAATGGAATTTATTGCGTTTAGCTAAATTTAATAATTGCACATTAACATCATAGTTCTTCTGACGACGGTCAAGCCAATCCTTAAGGTATTCTTTAGGAATTTCTTGGCGAGCCATAGTCTTTTCAACCTGTTCTGCGAAGTTAAGACGATGCTGATCACCCTTGTCAATCCATTCACTATAGGCGAAAATTTTGGGTCCGTATTCAGCATAATAAGGCGGCTCTACATTCCCTTTGCTTGCTCGAGGTGTGCGCATGATGGTTGAAAAAACGTAGAGATCAATAGGAAGATTACGCTCTAGCTCATTTAAGCGGTTAACACGTTTGGTAAGTGTCGCTTCAGGAAGAAAATGAGTACGAGAAGCTACTAAACCGCCATAAATAAGACTGTCGGTACTAATAACAGCTGCGTCAGCTTTGGGCGCCTTAGTGACGAGCCAATCCCATAATGAATCTGGTTTTCCTTCACTGATATTACTAGGAATAAGCTTCTCCGGAGGCATAATGACCTTACAGCCTGCTGCTACCATGGTTTGCTCAACATAGCTGGTATTTACAGGACGATTATCCATAGGAACATATAAAATTGTAACTGGCTTAGCATAAGCAACACAGGGGAGACTTAAAACAGCCAAAGTGAATAACGTTTTTACCGCTTTTGCAAATAACATGATAGACCTCTTACAAGTTTTTCGTATATCATAGTATTATACAATTAAAGTCAGCATTATGCAATGATTTGCAAATTAATAATAATAATTTTCAGTTAGAAAAATGTTAGAAAAGCGCTTGACAAAGCTATTGCTAACTCATTAGAATAAGTACTAACATAATTTTTGGGAGGCTAGAACCTTGAATTTTGCAAATGAAGAAGAGCGTTTAGCTACAATTGTTAATTTTAATTGTGTAATTGGTAATTTGTTTTTATGTATTGCTAAGCTTATTGCTGGTTTTATGGCAAACTCTGCGGCTATGATTTCTGATGCTATCCATTCTGCATCCGATGTTTTCGGAACTCTTGTAGTTATGGCTGGCGTTAAAATTTCCAATAGAGGAGCAGATGAGGACCATCCCTATGGTCATGACCGTATGGAATGCGTATCTGCAATTATAGTTGCTGCCATCTTAGCTGCAGTAGGTTTGGGAATTGGTTATAGTGGTGTACAAAAGATTTTCTTTAATAATGGTGAAGTCTTAGAAGCACCTGGCACTATGGCTCTGTATGCTGCTATTGTTTCTATTGTAGTAAAGGAAGCTATGTATCATTATACTATTAATGCTGCTAATAAGCTGAATTCTAGTGCAATGCGTGCAGCTGCCTGGGATCATCGCAGTGATGCTTTATCTTCCATAGGTGCTTTATTAGGTATCTATGGTGCACGTTGTGGTTATCCTATTCTGGACCCTATTGCTTCTCTTGTTATTTGTGTAATGATTTTCCATGCTGCTTTTGAAGTATTCCATGATGCTATGAGTAAGATGGTTGACCAAAGTGCGGATGATGAAACTAATTTACGCATCGCACATCTGGTAACTCATGTTCCTGGGGTTGAGCATCTGGATTCTTGTTCTACTCGTTTATTTGCTAGCAAAATTTACGTAGATATGGAAATTTCCGTAAAAGATGACATGACATTATGGGAAGCACACAATATTTCTGAGGTTGTCCATGCTGCTATAGAAGCTAACTTCCCACAGGTAAAGCATTGCATGGTGCATATTAATCCTTCTAGTGAAAAAGATCATGAGCAAATGGTTGAAATTCCCGACGAATTAAAACCCGAAAATTATAGAAAGCTTGAGTGCTCCAACTTAAAACACGAGAGAGAAAAATAAAGATAGAAAATGCCTTGCTTATTAGCAGGGCATTTTTATATATGGAAAACTTCTTAAATATAATATATCATTTTTACTTGACTATTTTAAGTGATATGATATAATCTACTAGTAAGTTCATATTACATCAGTAATGCGAAGGACGCGCTAGTGTCGTAGCTTTTCAGAGAATGCTGTCTAGGCTGTGAGCAGCAAAGTAAAGCACTTAGTAAACCACCTTCAAACTGACCATCGAAAGTATAGATGAGTAGGTGAGTCCGTACTAGCGGCGTTAACGCTACCGAGTGGGTGCTGAAAGCATCAATGAGGGTGGAACCGCGGAAGATACTCCGTCCCTATGTTTGGGATTGGAGTTTTTTTATTAGTTAACAATTAACAGTTAACAGATAATAGAATTGTATAGAGGTGAATTGTTGTCAGAACATTGTTTAGAAGATAAAAGTTATAAGTTTGCTATTAGAGTTGTTAACCTATATAAAGTTTTAACTGCTCAAAGAAAAGAATTTGTAATGTCTAAACAGGTTTTAAGATCTGGAACTAGTATTGGAGCAAACGTCTCAGAGGCAAAATATGCACACTCTAGAGCAGATTTTAAAGCAAAAGTTAAGATAGCTTTGAAAGAAGCTAACGAGACTAGCTATTGGTTAAGATTATTACATGATACAGAGTATATTACTGATGTTGAGTATGAAAATATAAATAATGATATCGTTGAATTAATTAAAATATTAATTTCCATATGTAAAAGCATTGGATAATTTCTGTAACTGTTAACTATTAACTGTTAACTGTTAACTAACTGAAGGAGGCATATATAATGATTAATGTAACTTTAAAAGATGGCTCTGTAAAAGAGTTTGAAGCTGGCGTTTCTTATTTAGAAATTGCTAAAGCTATTAACCAAAAATTAGGTAAACAAGCTTTGTTGGCTGTTGTTGATGGTGTAAACAAAGACTTAAGCGATAAGCTGGAAAATGATGCAACTGTTGAATTTGTAACTCCCGATACTCCGGAAGGTTTGCATGCAATCCGTCATACCTGTGCGCATGTTATGGCACAAGCTATTCAACATTTATTCCCTGATGTTAAATTTGCTATTGGACCTGCTATTGCTAATGGTTTCTACTATGACCTGGATAGCGAGCATGTCTTCACTCCGGAAGATTTAGCTGCTATCGAAAAGGAAATGGCTCGTATTGTAAAACAAAACATTCCTTTAGTACGTGCTGAAATTCCTCGTACTATGGCATTAGATTATTTTGCAGCTAAAGATGAAAAATATAAAGTTGAATTGATTACTGATCTGCCTGAAGATGCTATTATCAGCACCTATACTCAAGGCGACTTCACTGATCTGTGTGCTGGTCCTCATTGTCCTTCCACTGGTCGTGTAAAAGCTTTCAAACTGCAATCTATCGCTGGTGCTTATTGGCGTGGTAATGAAAAGAATAAGATGCTGCAACGTATCTATGGTACTGCATTCCCCTCTAAGGAAGAGCTGGATGCATATCTGCATATGTTAGAAGAAGCTGCAAAACGTGATCACCGTAAATTAGGCAAGGAATTAGATTTGTTTGCTATCATGGACGAAGGTCCTGGCTTCCCGTTCTTCCTGCCCAATGGTATGATCGTTCGCAATACCTTGATTGATTACTGGCGCCAAGTTCATAAACGCTATGGCTATGAAGAAATCAAGACTCCTATGATTCTGAATCGTGAGCTGTGGGAACGTTCTGGTCACTGGGATCACTATAAAGAAAACATGTACTTCACTCAAATCGATGAAATGGATTATGCTGTTAAACCTATGAACTGCCCAGGTGGTATGCTGGTTTACAAGATTCATCCGCACTCCTATAAAGAACTGCCTATTCGTGCAGGTGAGTTAGGCTTAGTACACCGTCATGAATTATCCGGTGCTTTACATGGCTTGTTCCGTGTTCGTTGCTTCACTCAAGACGATGCTCATATCTTTATGATGCCTAGCCAAATCCGTTCTGAAATCAAGAACGTAATTACTCTGTTTGACGAAGTATATGCAACCTTTGGTCTGAAATATCATGCTGAATTGTCCACTCGTCCTGAAAACTCCATTGGTGATGACGCTACTTGGGAATTAGCAACTAATGGTTTACGTGAAGCTTTGGAAGATTGCGGCTTAGATTACATCATTAACGAAGGTGATGGCGCTTTCTATGGTCCTAAAATTGACTTCCATCTGCAAGATTCCATTGGTCGTACCTGGCAATGTGGTACCATCCAATTGGATATGCAACTGCCTGAACGCTTTGACCTGACCTATACTGGTGAAGATGGTCTGAAACATCGTCCCGTTATGATTCACCGCGTTGTATATGGTTCCATTGAACGCTTTATTGGTATCCTGATTGAACACTATGCTGGTGCTTTCCCTGCATGGTTAGCTCCTTGCCAAGTACGTATTCTGAACATTACTGACAATCAAAAAGCATATGCTCATGAAATCGCTGAGAAGATGGATGCTTTGGGACTGCGCGTTTGGGTTGATGACCGTAACGAAAAATTGGGCTACAAGATTCGTGAAGCTCAAGTTAAGAAAGTTCCTTATACTCTGGTTGTTGGCGATGCTGAAATGGAAAATGGTCAAGTTAATGTTCGTCAACGTGGCGTTCAAGAACAATCTACCATGTCTGTTGATGAATTTATCGCTAAACTGCAAGCTGAAATCGCTGCTAAAGCATAATTTTAGCTTAGCCTATTAAATGCAAATTAAGATTTAATTAACTTTTAGGGACTACTATTTTAGCAGCCCCTAAAACTGTAATTAGAGAAAGGAAAATTTCCCATGAAAAAATACGCTTTAATGGCTATGGGCATGCTAGTAGCTGCTTCTACTTGTTATGCTGATGCACAAATTCAAGTTAAAGATGTAGATGCTGAATATGTTTTGAAATATGTTATGAACGATTTCTACGCTCAAAATAGCAATTACATTTTTGAAAGCAAAAAAGACGGCAAAGCTACCTATAGTAATAAATCTGCGGTTGTAGGAAAGAAGGATATGGTTATTGGCAATAAACGTCATGAAGTAATCTTTAGTTCTGTACAACAAGGTGAAGATGTTGTTTTAGGCTTGGAGCAAAATGCTATTATTACCTATAGAGCTGATGGTAAAGTAGAGAATACTAAACCTAGCACTGAAATTGATGATAAGATTTTCTTAAATCAATATCGTGAATTCTTCAACGATACTTATAGCTTTGGCTTTACTCCTGCTCAAAAGGCAGATAAAGAGGGCGTAAAGATTCTTAATGTTTATGGTTTTGGTCCTATGCATGATGCTGGTATCCAAAATGGTTCTGTTATCGTTGCTATTGATGGTGACAAAACTGTTGGACGTTTAACAGAAGTAATGAATGGCCTGTTACCAGATAAGTTTGATAGCAAGCCTGTTACCTTTACTATTAGCTATAAAGGTAGTGTAAAAGATTATACTTTAACTCCTACTGTTAAAGAATCTAAATATACTCAAATTAAGGCTAAACGCGCTCAAGCTGCTAAGGAAAAAGCAGAGGGTAAACGTGGCATTGAATCCTGGTTAAAATTATAATTAGTTAATATTAATGAGAGACTACATTACAAACATGTAGTCTCTTTTTATTTTGTTTTTATGCTTTTCAAATCAAGATTTATATGATAAAATGTCCGTGAATTTAGGTTAATGATAGTAATAGGATTTAAATAATATAAAGACTAAGGATAACTTTTTTAGTGGAATATATAAATGCATTAAGGAGGCAAGAATATGTTAAAAAAACTTGGTAAAATTCTCAAATTAAGCTGTTGTTTAGCAGTTAGTAGTTTATTGTTTTTCAACATTGCATCTGCTGCCCAAAGTGAAATTGTTTGTAATGATGGAGCAATAACGATTAATCCTAACATGTGGAAGCACGAAACCTTAAATGGTACTTGGGTGGCTCCTGAAGGAACCTGTAATTTAATGATTTCTGATTTTGATTATACTTTGGAAGTATATCAAAGCGACGAACCTGATCATTTCGCTAAATATGTATCTCGTTTCTATTTTTTATCTAATCCTGAGGATGACGCCAATAAGCATATCGAGTTGCATTTATCCTTGGAAGATAACATTGTTCTTAACAGTAAAAAAGAACCAATATGTGAAATCATCAGCATGCGTTTTGAGAAGAATACTATCTTTGTTAAACTAAAATATAAAGACAAGGAAAATGTAAAAATCTGGCAATTACGGAGATTTAAAACTATAGCAGAATAACCTTAGGAAATGATGCAAGGAGCTGAAGTCTGGTGAAGCTTCCTCTTATCTTATTGACAATTTTACATTTATTAGTAGATGGAATTTGTGGAGCGACTCTAGCACATTATGCCTTGAACGAACCACGTCTGGAACCTATAGTTTTTTATTTTTTAATCTATACGGTTTTAGCTTTTGGTCTACAAGGTCCCATAGGGATTTGCTTAGATTATTATCCTAACAAACTAAGATTGAGTCTATTACTGTCAGTTGTATTATTGGTTTTAGGAACGATTACAACTTTAGGAATATTAACTCAAGTAATATTAATAGGCTTGGGAAATTGTCTCTTTCATGTTGTTGGTGGAGCTTATGTACTATCTAAATATGATGGTTATACTGAGCTAGGGATGTTTGTTGCAAGTGGTGCTATAGGTCTAGGACTGGGATTAAACTCCCTTGTTGGGGTTACTCCCTTTGCAATAGTTGCCATTATCTGTAGTATTTCTACATATTTAGTTATGGAGAGAATTGTTACATCACGTTCATCTAAATTTATTGATACATATAGCTTAGATAACACGAAAATCTTAGGCTGTGTATTTTTGCTTTTGTTCTGTGTTCTTCTACGTGGTTTTGGCAGTAATGGTAACATATTAACAAGCAATGTCATGCTTTTACCCTGTATATTTGCTTTGGGAAAGCTTTTAGGTGGAGTTTTATGTGATGCCTTAGGCTATAAGTATACAACGCTTGTAATATTTATCTTAGGCTTTCTAGGTTTACAATTTCAGGGACTATGGGCAGGTTTGTTATTCGTCTTAGTATGTAATATGACCATGCCTTTAACCTTAAGATTGCTGCATTGGTGTAGAGTAGAGAATCCTGGCTTAATGTTTGGTTTAGCTGCAAGCTGTTTAGTTCCCGGGGTTGTTTGGAAAAATGTAATAGTCTTGCCACCTCAATTAATTTTAGTCGTACAATTTATATTTTTGGCATTAGTTGGCTTTATTCTTCTAACAAAGGAGCGAAACTATGCATAATTTAGATATACGGCAAATACAATACGCTTTGTTAACTATAGGCATAGAATTGCCAATATTTTGGGTTTGTGGCTACAGAAAATTAAGTCTGTTATGCTATTTTGTTCTAGCAAATTTTACTTCTAATATACTTTTAAACGAAACTTTACCTGCTTATGATGCAAGCTTAAGCTATTGGTTACAGCTATTAATTGGTGAATTATTAGTTGTGCTTTTAGAATATACTTTAATGCGCTATGCTATTAACTACGAAAAACAGAAGCTTTTTACTGTGATCTGTATAACCAATATCATAAGCTTAGGAATTGGTTTAGTTATGTTGTGGTTTAAGATTTTCCTGGTGTAAAATAGGAAACTATGTGTTATAATAATTATATAAATTTGTTTTCACGCTAGGTATGTTATAAAGTGAAAATGTTTTGTAAGGAGGAAAAAATGAAGCTCTGGAAAAGAATTATGATTAGTGCCGGCCTCATGCTTGTTATGGCTCCAGTGGGTGGTGCTTCTGCCAATGAAACCAAAACTATAACCTTCGAAAAATTACCTCAAAGTGCAGCTGAAATTAAAGCCTGCCATAATCCCTTTGAAGCTGCTGCTTACGCTGTAGCTGCCTTCATTAAGTACACTGAAAATGTTGCTGAGGGAGAAGCTATGCTGGATGCATTAAAAGGTCCTGAAAAGTTAAATCCTTTTGGTAAACAGTTCTTGCGTGATCGTTTAAGAGGTAAGGAGTATGTAGCTCGTTCTTACATTGAAGGAACCTCTCCTGACAATGGTTATACTATGCCTGCTCCATATAAAATTAAAGTAATGTCTAACCCTTACTCTTATACTGAAGCTCATTACGCTCGTTTGCTGTTAACTAGTAGTGGTGCAGATAATCCGCGTTTTATTGTCTTAAGAGAAAAACCTTCTACAGGTGAATGGTTCGTTTGGAACTATGAAGGTATTCTTGCCGACATAAGAGCTCCTAAAGGTACTAGTGGCTGGGATTGATTTTAGGTAAATAATTAAGCAGTCTTCATTGGGAAGGCTGCTTATTTTTTTTGTATTTTCAAAAAAGTTTATATACATATTTTTACAGGTATGATAAAATTAAAATGAATAATTGTAAGTCTAAACTTTTTATATATCATTGATGGGGGTTGAGAACTGTGAAAAAGAAACTTTTCGTTGGAGTAGCTTTTGGCTTGACTATGGTTGCTAATCTTGCATATGCTGAGATAGCAACTGACTATTTGCAAAATGTTTTACAAGATAATAACGGTTGGCCCTTAGCTACCGTTTGCACAGGCTCTGATGTTAATTTAAGAACAGATGCTAGCACTAATTGTGAAGTTATTGATATGATGCAAAGGGGCGATCTCTTTTATGTCAAAGAGGTCGTGACAAGACCGGATTATACCTGGTGTATGGGTGTTACGGCTAAAGGTCAAACCGGTTTTATGGTTAGCAAATACCTTGAGCAGGCTCCTAGAGCAGCAACTAAAATTGAACGTTTTAGAGCAGCCTTTGTGTCTTCTACAATTTATGATGGTGAGCGCTTAGCAAAGGCTATGGGAGATAGCTTTAAATATAGACCAGAGTTAGTGGAGGAGCTGAAGGAAGAGGTTTTCCATTATGCTCCACATAGATATAAAGTTAACTTTAGCTGGGTTCATGGTGAAAAACAAAGTGACGGTACCTTTCATACTATAGGCGTAGTTCATGAAGATTCAGGTTATGATAGAAACTACAATATTGCAGGCTTAGAGGTTGGCCAAAAGTTTAATGTTGAAACTATCAAAGCTTTTAGTAAGAATATGAACATGATCGGATGGGAAGATCCCTATGAAATAAAAGCCGACATGAAAGAGTGCTACTGGTACCTAAAGGATACTGTTGATGGACAGGAACGTCCTGTGGAAGGCTTTGGCATTAAGATAAACAATGGATATATCAGCGAGATACGTTATTGGCATATTCCTATTGATTAAGCTGAAATAGTTTTGTATTATGACAGATAGGAGGAGCACCTTAACGGCTTAGGTCGTGATAGTAGTGCAATAATTATTTATGAATAAGATTGTGAGAGGTCTTTGTGTGGCTTTGGGTGTAGCTTTGTTCGGCGGAAGCTATTATTTATATAATAATTTCATTAATCCACCTAAAATTGTTCATGTTACGGATAATAACTATCATCGTGAATTTAGTGATGATGGTAGTGGCAGTGTTAGCATGGTAATGCTTCAGGGAAAAATTACTCCTTGGGAAACAACAAAAGATGATCAGTTGGGTATTTCCTTTAAGACTCCTGTGTTACAAAGAAAGGTGGAAATGTATCAATTCTTCCTTGAAGGCGATAAACCTATGATGGGCTGGAAGGATACATATATTAAAAGCTTTAAGGATAAAAATGGTAGAGAATTTAAAAATCCCGCCTTTCCTAAAGGTTTAAGTAATAAAACCTTTAATCAAGATTTTACTATCAATAACGGAAACCTTCCAATTATAAGTAATTTTCTTACTAAAGGCCTTGGCTATGATAAATATAAAGACAAGTTTGTATATATTAATTTACCTGAGGCTGCAACACCTAAGGGATTTGAATATAAGAAGAATCATTATCTAAAACCTGCAGAGGGAAAAAGCAAGATTGGTAGTGTAAGAATTTACTATAAGGCTCTTAACTATAACAAGCTGCCTGAGGTTACCCTTATTGGTCAACAAACTAAGGGAGCGGTTAAATGGCATAGTTTAGATTCACGCTTTTATGAAGGTATAAAAGATTTAGAAGAGATAAAAAAGACCTATACTACTGATGCCCCTCATGCTGCTTTAGGCGTAGCTTGCTTTGGCGCGTTCTTTGTATTATTAGGTTTGTTTAAGGCTGATGTGTAAGGAGGTGCAATTATGGCTGAAGTAATGGAAGAATTCCAAGAAACTTTTACAAATCCATTTAATATTAAATGCGACGGCTGTGGTGCACCTGCAGAATATGATATTATTCATCAAAATTATCATTGTCAGCATTGTGGAGCAACAACTGATTTGCATGCTCCTTTACGCGCTCTGGAACGTTACCGCAAGCTCCACGCTCAAGAATTAAAGGCCAATAAACAGACTGGTAAAAGCAAGAAATATAACTGTCCAAACTGTGGCGCTGTAGTAGTTATTGACTCTACAGAAGCAACTGCGAAGTGCGATTTCTGCGGTACCAAAATGGTTAACTCCAATTTTGTGGAAAGTGATGCTTTCCCTGAATTGATTATTCCCTTCAAGATTACCCTTGAAGAAGCGAAGGAAGAACTACGAAAATGGATTAAGGACAATTCCTCTAAGGAAGAGGCTAAAAAGCTTCAAAACCGAGTGGATGAGATGAAGGGTTATTATTTACCTTATCAGGTAGTTAAAGGCCCTGTTAATGGTAAGGTTTATCGTGCTGATAGCTTTAGAAAATATCAGTATGGTGGCTTTATAGAAGAGGTTGCGGTTAATACCTCTCAACAACTTGATAACCTTCTGCTAGATGCCATGGAGCCTTTTGACTGGCGTGAAATTCATCCCTTTGAATATGGCTTTATTGCTGGTCAAAGCACTAAGCTTCAGGATACAAATGATAAACAAATTCAAAACAGAATTAACGAGGAAATTAAACAGGCTTATCTTCCTACACTAGAAAAGACACTGCAATCTATGGATCTGTCTGCAGATGTTGATGCTAGCGGCGTACTGCAGATTCCTGCCTTAATGCCTGTTTATATCATTACCAGAGGTCAGGTGCAATGTGCAGTTAATGGCCAAACTGGTAGAGTTGCGGTTACTCCTCTTAAAGAGAAGGTTACTCAAAGAGGCTGGCTGGAACCGGTTTTGACTATGCTTGTTGTTGCTGGCCTAGCTGAGCTGGTTCCTGTATTATTGGGCTTCCATGCTCACTTAGAACTGACTGCGGGCTTGGGGGTAGTAGGTGGATTAGTAGTTTGGGCTGCCTTTAGTGGTAAAAGTAATGTTCTTAAGGTTATCTATCTGCAAAGTAAAAAGCAGTTGGCTAAGCGCATAAATAACAAGATTACGTACACAGATGGCAAAGAGCTGTTAGATAATCCTGCTTTGACGCCAGTTTTCTTTGAAATGCTGGATGGAATACTAGAACCCGTAAAAATATCCTTCTATACTACAGCAAGAACTGTGAAAGCTACTATTTTTGCTTTGGTTTTAGCTTTCCTGCCTAATATGCTTGCCTATGCTTTGGTTGCCTATGATGTATATGTTAATGGTGATCCGGTAGAACGTTTTAGTCAAGTCCATCATTTTTATGCGGCTGCCTGGTGGTGTCTCATGATTCCCATCTTGTTCGTTTTATGGCTGGCTGTTGTTCGTCGTGATGTCTTTGATTATCCTGTTATTTATCGTATTCTACCTGATGGTTCAACCGCTAAAGTAGAAGGTTTATACGAGGTAGATATGAGCTTTAAGGAGCTTATAGTGGCTGCCTTTATGCCTCCTTGCTGTTGGGTAACTCTATTTATTCTGTTTATGATTTTCGGTACTGTTGCTGCAATTCTCGATTAGGTGAAAAAGGAGTGAGGAAGTATTATGAAGAGAATTTTAGGTTTGGCATTTCTCGCTTTTAGTGTTTTTCTTGTTGGTTTAGGCGTTAAATTTTTGTTCTTTGATAGTGATGCACCGGACTTTGTAACTGTACAGGACTGTAATGTGCATCCAGAGAATGAAGGTAAATACGTCATGATGATTGGTAAGCCTACCTATGATGGTAAAGTTGTAGAAGATCCTGTATTTGGCGTTAGAGTAAAAACTGCTGCTTTAAAACGCATTGTAGAAATGTACCAATATCAAAAGAACGGTCCAACTGATAAACCATATATGACCAGAGGTTGGAGTAGCAAAAGTGAACCCGGTTTTGAGGATAGATACGGTAAACGTTATACTAATCCTTCCATGCCATATAGATCTGAGGATTTCGGTGGTGAGTTGTCCTTCAACAATGGTACTTTAAAAATAGATAAGGATTATGCTCCTAAATTTACCTACGGTTCTTATGTAGACTTTAAGGACTCTTATCCTCGTAGCGTAGTACCCGTTACTAAGCTTTACAGTAAGAAGTTGCCTGATGGCTATGTGAATAAAGATACTCATTTTTACAAAGCTTCTGAAGGTAATATTGCTGCAGTTATCCTTGATAGTGGTAACCGTAGAGATAATATTCGTAATAAAGTTGCGGC
>JAKSOK010000139.1 GCA_024405615.1 Phascolarctobacterium sp. | reverse complement strand
TTGCCTTTTGCCATTCGTTCCACAGGAAACGACGATTTACACCAGGAGAAACGTGCTCCCAAGGGAACACTTCGTTTTCAGAACGATCTCTACCAGCATAGAAATTCCAGCTTAAGCCAGCTTCAGTCATAGCTTCCAGCCAGCGTTCATAGGAGAAGCAATCACTCCAACCATCAAATCTTGCACCCTTTTGCCAAGCCAGCATTAACGCCTTGCCTAAGCGACGGTCGCCACGCGCAAAGATACCTTCAATAACGCTAGTTTTAGCATCATGATATTGGAAGGAAACATTTTTTACCTTAAGGGCATCCTTCAACAAGAATTGCTTGCGTCTAAATGTTTCTACATCATTTTGACCAAACCATTGGAAAGCGGTATAAGGCTTAGGTACAAAGCCAGAAGCACTGACAGTTACTCTGCAACCACCTTTACCAGTTATTTGTTTATATTTCCATTGTACCTTTTTAGCTAAATCCGCAATAGCCAAAAGGTCTTCATCTGTCTCAAAGGGCAAACCAATCATGAAGTAAAGTTTTACACTAGACCAGCCAGATTCAAAAGCAGCACCGACTGCATTCATCAAATCTTCTTCAGTAACACCCTTATTGATTACGTCGCGCATCTTTTGGCTACCTGCTTCAGGAGCAAAGGTTAAACCGCTCTTACGAACAGCCTGAACCTCTTTAGCAATAGCTACACAGAAAGCATCTATACGTAAAGATGGCAGGCTTACACTTACTCTATCTTTAGAAAATTCGCCAATCATACTGTGCACCATAGGTGCTAAATTAGAATAATCCGCGCTGGAAAGAGAAACCAGGCTAATTTCATTATAACCAGTATTTTCTATAAGCTTACGAGACAAATCCATTAAAACTTCAGGCTTACGTTCACGTACGGGGCGATAAACAATACCTGCATGACAGAAACGGCAACCACGACTACAGCCACGGAAAACCTCTAACATGATGCGATCATGAACAATCTCACCAAAAGGCACTATTGGAGCTGTAGGAAAATCGATACTATTCATATCTGCAACTACACGCTTATAAACTGTTGCAGGAGCATTTTCCTCTATAGATTTTACACTCGCTATAGTCTCATCTTCATTATATTGAACTTCATAGAAGCTAGGAACGTAAATACCTTTGATTTTAACAACCTCATGCAAAAAGCCCTGACGACCACCTGGTTTACCATTATTCTTCCATTGCTTATAAGCGTTCATGACCTCAATCATAAGCTCTTCACCTTCACCAACTATAGCAAAGTCGATAAAATCAGCTAAAGGCTCAGGATTGAACACACAAGGACCTCCAACAATTACAAATGGTTCCTCGTCATTACGTTCAGTAGCAAGTAAATGTACTCCGCCCAAATCCAACATATTCAAAATATTAGTATAGCAAAGTTCATATTGTAAAGTAAAACCAACAAAGTCGCAATCTACAAGTTTCTTTTCGGTTTCCAAAGTGCGTAGAGGAATGTTGCGTTCACGCATTTTGGCTTCCATATCAACCCAGGGAGCATAAACACGCTCAGCTGCAACTCCTTGTTCTTTATTCAGTAGGTGATATAAAATTTTAAAACCCAAATAGCTCATACCAACCTCATAAACATCAGGGAAGGCTAAAGCTATGGTAACTTCTGTTTCTGCGGGAGTTTTGACAATACTGCCAAATTCACCACCTGTATAACGAGCAGGTTTTTGCACACTGCTCAATACGTCAATTGTTAATTCTTTCTCCATTTTTCCTCCAGATTAGAACTGTAAACCTTGTTGTCTAGTATTAATATTCAAGAGTATGCCTATAAGCATCATGTTCGTCGTTAAGGAACTGACACCATAGCTTAGGAACGGCAGGGGGACGCCGGTTACTGGCATTATGCCAGCAGTCATACCTATATTAACTAAAATATGAAACATAAACATCGACGTTACACCAACCGCTAAAAGTGTCCCAAAATTATCAGGTGCATTTAAAGCAATGGTAATTCCACGCCAAATAATTATCAAATATAATAATATGATACAAAGTGTGCCTATAAATCCAAATTCCTCACCAGCCACTGCAAAAATAAAATCTGTATGGTTTTCTGGTAAGAAATTAAGCTGACTTTGAGTCCCCTCTAACCACCCTTTGCCAAAGAGAGCACCACTACCTATTGCAATTTTAGATTGAATAACATGATAACCACTACCATAGGGATCAAGCTCTGGATTTAAAAAAACGCGGATACGATTTTTCTGATAATCCTTTAATATCATCCAGAATACAGGCATTAGGGCCACAAAGGAAACAGTACAGCAAGCAATCCATTTCCATTTAAAGCCACAGATAAAAATCATGCCAATAAAGATAGCAATAAATGTTAAGGAAGTACCTAAATCTGGTTGCTTCATTACCAATACAAAGGGAATAAGTATGTACAAGAATATGGGAACGTAATCTTTAAATTCTTCTAACCATTCGGTTCTTTTATCAATAAAGTCTGCTAAACATATTATAAGGAAGACTTTTGAAAATTCACTAGGCTGAAAGGAAAATGATCCTATTTGAATCCAACGCTGAGCACCCAACTGTGTTTTACCAAAAGCCATAACCGCAATGAGAAGCACAAGATTAAAAATATATAAAGGCTTTGCATAGCTTTTTAGATCCTGATAGTCGAATTTTAATGATATGATAACCATAATTATTCCGATTATCATAAACATACTTTGGCGTTGAACATGCCAGGCTTTGCCAGTGGATACTGCAAAGGAATGAGTAGCACTGTCTATTAGCACTAATCCTGCTGCCATAAGCAGAATAACAGCACCTATAAGCCACCAATCTAAATTTTTAAGGATTCGCTTAAAATCCACGGCAATTCTCCTTCTTAATTATTTTTCTTTTTATTAGAGTTTTTTACTACGCGCTTTTTTTCTTTAACAACATTAGCAGTAGCCGGAGGTTGTGCTACTGGCACAGGTTCTGTTTCCGCAGGCTTTTGCACTTCTTTTATGGTGTTATTAGAAACAATCTGCTGAACAGGAGTTACAACACTAGTATAAACAGGTTGAACCTTCTCCTGTTTCTCTAGTTCTGGTCTCGGCATCCAACCTTTTTCCATAAAGAATTCTTCAAAAGCTTTATATACTATAGGACCCGCAGCAGTTGAACCAAAACCACCCTGTTCAACAATACAAACTACAACTAATTCTGGTTGTTCTACAGGACCATAAGCAACAAACAAACCATGGTCACGTCCCATGGAGTTTTCCGCAGTACCAGTTTTACCAGCGATTTTACGAGGTAATGTTGTAAAGTATGCAGCCGTACCGCCTTCTTCAGTTGTTGCCCCCATGCCAATACGGATATACTCCATAGTCTGATCAGATATTTCCAACTTTTTACCAGCTTCTCGCTTAGGTCTATCGAAAACAGTACCATCAGGATTCAAAATATCTTCAACTAAATAAGGAGTATTTCTCAAGCCACCATTAGCTACACAGCTAAGCATAACTGCCAATTGTAATGGTGTTGCTAAGTTAAACCCCTGTCCAATTGCAGCATTAAAGGTATCACCTAAACGCCAGTCTTCATTCCAAAGGTCTTTTTTCACCTTTTTAGAAGCGACTAAACCTCTACCTTCGCCCTCTAAATCAATACCAGTTTTAGAACCAAAGCCATAATACCTTGCATATTTACCAATATTGTCTATACCAACACGATAGCCTAACTCATAAAAATAAACGTTATCCGACATAGCCAAAGCGTTTTTAAAATTCAACCAACCTAAAACCTCGCCGCCAGCATTGCTCATAGTAGGTACTAGGTCATGATAACCTTTATCGAGAATTAGTTCGTTAAAATCTACTTTTCCCATATCCAAGGCAGCACTGCCTGTAACTACTTTGAAGGTAGAACCAGGAGGGTATTCACCTGAAATGGCTTTATTATTCATGGGAAAAAAAGGATTATTATTAATTTTGTTCCAATCCCTAGAGGAAATACCATGCACAAACAAATTAGGGTTGTACCCAGGACGGCTAATCATAGCTCTTATTGCACCGTCTCGAGGATCCATGGCAACTACAGCCGCAGCATGGGCACCAATACTATTAAGATGACCATCTATGAAATCTTCTAAAGCTTTTTGCAATTCAAAATCTATGGTTAGTCGTAAGTTTTTACCAACCACAGGCTTTTTTGATTCATAATGTTGAATTACATTTCCTGCAACATCAACCTCTTCCATAAAGAAGCCATCTTCACCACGCAAAACCTTATCATAGGTTTTTTCCAAGCCAGACTTGCCAACAATGCTTCCTATAGGAATATCTTTAAAAATTCCTTTTTCCAGTTCATAATCGCTAACCTCGCCTACATAACCTAAAGTATGCACTGCAAAATCCATAAACGGATAATTACGTTCCGGATTAACAATTAACATTAATTCTGGAATAAAGCGTCTTTGCTCCTCAACCTTTACCATAAGCTCTGGTGTTAAATTGTTTTTTAAGACTACCGGCTCGTAATAATTAGCTTTTTCTTTTATTTTTTCTTTTATTTTTTCTAAAGGAATATCCAATAGCTTACTTAATTCTACTAAATTTTCTTCTTTATATTTGTTTTGCTTTTGTAGCGCAACCATATAGCCTGGCACATTATTTACCAGCTGTTTGCCTTTATTATCAAGAATCAGACCTCTAGGAGCAACTATTCTAGACTGACGTAAACGATTACCATCTGACTGTTTCGCATAATAATCACTACGCCATAATTGCAGATAGACCATTCTTCCTATAAGCACAAAAAAAATTAATAAACAGAACAGCATCATTAGGTGCAATCTAAGCATCTGATTTTTATTTAACATATGCCGTTCTCCTTTCTAGCTTAATAAGAAATATCTTCTGCTTTAATCCATTCGTAAATATATTTA
>JAKSOK010000138.1 GCA_024405615.1 Phascolarctobacterium sp. | reverse complement strand
GCTTTATCGAATTGAGCATGGTCAACTTCGTTGAATTTAACGCCTTTAGATTCCAATTCAGCTTTAACCTTGTTGTAGGAATCGCTGGAAATCTTCAGCATTTCAGGGCCGCCCTTCTTGAATTCTTCAATAACGATCTTGCGATCAGCTTCAGGAATGCTTGCCAGAACTTTGGTGTTGATGTAAACACCGCAGGTGCCCAGCAGGTGGCGAGTGAATGCTACGTTCTTAACGTGTTCATAGCATTTAGTGCCGATGTTGGTGAATTCGGAACCTTCCAAACCATCTACAACCTTTTGAGAAACTGCAGGCAGAGTTTCAGACCAAGGCAGAGCAGTTGCAGTAGCGCCCATATAGTTGATGGTATCTACATAAACTTTGGATTTCGGAGTACGCAGTTTCATGCCTTTTAAGTCAGCAGGAGTCTTAACAACCTTGTTGGTCATTACATTACGGAAGCCGAATACATAGTCCAGAGCCAGAACGGTGATGTTTTTCTTTTCAGCATCAGCCTTCATCTTAGCCAGCATATCGCTGTTGCACAGTACTTCGTATTCTTCGAAGCTTTGGAACATCATAGGACCAGCGAATACTTTGAATTCGGGAACATAGTCACCTAAGTAAGAAGGATCTTCTACAGAAATGAAGTTAGCGCCTTGAGCTACTTGTTCCAAGCCATCTTTATAAGTAGCCAATTGGCCTTGACCGAAGCATTGAATTTCAACACGACCTTGAGTTTTTTCTTTAATACGGCCAGCAACCAATTCCATGGATTTGTAAAGTTGTTCATCAGGAGAGAAAACGTGGCTCAATTTCAAAACGATTTTTTTACCGTCTTTAGCCGGAGCTGCTTTTTTGTCGTCAGCTTTTTTGTCGCCGCCGCAACCGGTAACCAGGCTCAGTGCCATAGCAGATGCTAAACCAGCAACTAATAATTTTTTCAATTTCATAATAATATCCTCCTTCAACCTTATAACGTTGAAAATTCGAAATTGTTTTACGAACAAATTCCTACGTTTAGTGTATCAAAAACAGGGTTAAAAGTCAACGAAAATCCCCTACATTAAGTTATATATTAGCTTGAACTTTTATAGGTTTAGTGGTAATATTATGTTGCAATATGATTAGTAAATAAGCGAGAAGCATAATGCTTTATCGCTATGGAGGATAATTAATATGACTATGATTTTTGGCCATCGCGGTTTCTCTGGTTACTATCCGGAAAATACTATGCTGGCCTTCCAAAAGCTTGCAGAAGAAACCGTTGCTGACGGCATTGAATTAGACATTCAACTGACCAAAGACGGAGAAATCGTCATCATGCACGATGAAACCCTAGACCGTACTACTAACGGTAGCGGCTTCGTTAAAGATTACACCTTAGCAGAATTAAAGATGCTTTCCGTAGGTGTAAACACTAAAGGCTTTTTGCCTAGACAAACCATCCCTACTCTGAGGGAATATTTCACCTGGTTTAAAACCACTAATTTAATTACGAACGTTGAATTAAAAACTAGCATCATAGAATATAAAGGTATTGAACAAAAGTTGGTAGATTTGGTCCATGAATTTGGCTTAGAAGATAGATTATGGTTTTCATCTTTTAATCATTACACCATGAAACGCCTTCAAGCTTTGATGCCCGAAGCAAAAATTGGCCTGCTTTTAGACGGTTGGATTGTTAACCCTGGCCAATACTGCAAAGACTTTGGCGCTATGTCCCTCAATGCAACAAAACAATTCTCTTCCATGCCTGGCATTTGCGAAGAAATTCACGCAAGTGGCATTAAAGTTCAAGCTTGGACTCCTAATACCATGGAAGAAATGCAAGCTTTAGTAGATAACAACTGTGATGTTCTCATCACCAACTATCCTGACCGTGCAGCAAAGGTAATCGGCAGAACCAAATAAAAAACTATTTATTGCTACCATGGCTAGCTATGGTAGCAATTTTTAAATCTCATTCTACATTCTAGGAGAAGCTTATGAAATATAAATTAGCCATTTTCGACATGGACGGTACTATTCTTGATACCCTCGTAGACCTTGCTAATGCAGTCAATCATGCCTTGGCAGAAAAGAATCTTCCCCAACGTTCCCTTATGGAAATCCGTAGTTATTTGGGAAATGGCATGCTGAACCTTATTCGTCTTAGTGCCCCTAAAGGTGCTTCTGATGCAGAAATCAGTGAGCTTAAGGATATTTTTACAAACTACTACAAAGCTCATTGTGCAGAAAACACCAAACCCTATGACGGCATCTTAGAACTTATTGCTGAACTTCGTGCTCAGGGTGTAAAAACAGCTGTAGTTTCCAACAAACCTGATTTTGGCGTACAATTATTAGTTGAGGAGCATTTCCCTACCAGCTTTGATTTTGCTGTTGGCGAAAAGGAAGGTATTGCTAAAAAACCTGCTCCGGATTCTGTAAATGCTGTTTTAGAAAAGCTTAACATTGCTCGTAATGATGCTGTCTACATTGGTGACTCTGAAGTTGACTACGCTACTGCAAAAAATGCAGAAATGGACGATATTATTGTTACCTGGGGCTTTAGAGATGAAGACTATCTGCAAAGCTTAGGTGCTAAAACCATCGTCCACACTATGGAAGAGCTTAAAGCAGCCTTAAATTAAGCAGTAAATTTTACCTATAAAACAAAGAACTACCTTTTCCTATTACTAGGATTAGGTAGTTTTTCTATTTATTACGACAAATAAAAAATACCGCCTGAAAAATTCCAGACGGTATTTAAACTTATCTTAGTGATGGAACAGACGCAGACCGGTCATAGCCATAGCAATACCATATTTGTCGCAGGTTTCGATAACATTATCATCGCGGATAGAACCACCAGCTTGAGCGATAAAATCAACACCGCTACGATGAGCGCGTTCGATGTTATCACCGAAGGGGAAGAAAGCATCGGAGCCTAAAGCTACACCGTGAAGTTCTGCTAACCAAGCTTTCTTTTCAGCGCGAGTCAAAGGTTCAGGTTTTTCAGTGAAGAACATTTCCCAAGTTCCATCTGCTAATACATCATCATAATCATCAGAAATGTATACGTCGATAGTGTTGTCGCGATCAGGACGGCGAATGCTATCCTTGAAGGGCAGTGCCAAAACCTTAGGACATTGACGCAGCCACCAGTTGTCAGCCTTGCTACCAGCTAAGCGAGTGCAATGTACGCGAGATTGTTGACCTGCACCAATGCCAATAGCTTGACCATCTTTAACGTAGCATACAGAGTTGGATTGAGTATATTTCAGAACGATCATGGAAACGATCAGGTCACGAATAGCACTTTCCGGAATTTCCTTATTTACAGTAGGACGGTTTTCGAACATATCTGGAGTAAATTTAGCATTGTTTCTGTCTTGTTCGAAGGTAATGCCAAATACTTCCTTGGTTTCCTTTAATTCAGGTACATAATCAGGATCGATTTTAATAACATTGTAGGTACCTTTACGTTTGGTTTTCAAAACCTCTAAAGCTTCATCAGTATAGCCAGGAGCAATAACACCGTCAGATACCTCACGAGCCAGCATTTTTGCTGTTTGAACGTCGCAAACATCGGACAGAGCAACGAAGTCACCATAGGAGCTCATGCGGTCAGCACCACGAGCACGAGCATAAGCGTTTGCCAAGGGAGACAGCTCCAAATCATCTACATAGTAAATTTTCTTTAAGGTGTCGCTCATGGGCAGGCCTAAAGCAGCACCTGCAGGGCTAACGTGCTTAAAGGATGCAGCAGCAGGCAGACCAGTTGCTTCTTTTAATTCTTTAACTAATTGCCAGCTATTAAAAGCGTCTAAAAAGTTGATATAGCCAGGACGACCATTCAATACTTCGATGGGCAGTTCTTTACCATCTTTCATGAAAATACGAGCAACCTTTTGATTGGGATTGCAGCCATATTTTAAAGCTAATTCGTTCATTTGCAAAACCTCCATATAGATTCAAGCAAAATAAAAAACCGACACACTTAGGCATCAGTTGCCCAGACGGTCGGCGTTCACAGTCATACTCCCCTGTGGTATCCCACTTCCGTCAGTCATATGACCTACTAAAATTATAAAATAATGAAATAATTTTGTCAATCACTTTTGAGTGTGGTAAAATAACAATTAGATATATATTACTTTACTTTTTATAAGTTCAGCATATAGTATTCTTTCACAATTTATCTTCTAAGGAGCTGAAATAAATGACCTATTGTTATGTCTGTCCTCATCGTTGCGGTGTTGACCGTCCGGAATGCTTCAATGATCCTGCTATTGAAACAGGAGAACGCTACTTTGGCAGCTGTCGTATGCCTATGAAGCCTGTAGTCGCCCGTGCAGGTCTACACATGTGGGAGGAGCCTGTCATTAGCGGTACTAAAGGTAGCGGTACAGTTTTCTTTACCGGTTGCAATTTGCACTGCGTTTTCTGTCAAAATTACGAAATCAGCGATGAAGGCTTTGGTAAAGAAGTTAGCATTGAAAGACTCCAGGAAATCTATCAGGAGCTTATTGCTCAAGGTGCACATAACATTAATTTAGTAACCCCAACCCACTTTACAGAAGCTGTCGTAAAAAGTTTAGAGAAACCTCTACCCGTTCCTGTAGTTTATAATACCAGTGGCTTTGAAACTCCTGACACCTTACGTAAACTAAAGGGCAAGGTCCAAATCTACCTTCCTGACCTAAAGTGGTTTGATGACAAAGCAGCTATAAAATATAGTAACGCTCCCTATTATTTCCGCATAGCTACAGAAGCTATTAAAGAAATGCATCGTCAAGTCGGTGATTACGAAATCAATGACGAAGGCATCATGCAAAAGGGTGTAATTATCCGCCATCTTATCATGCCAGGTATGGTTGAGAATACCAAACAAATTATTGACTGGGTTGCTAAAACCTTTAAACCAGGTCAGGTCATGTTCAGCTTAATGCGCCAATATGTTCCCCATGGCAGAGCAGCAGATTATCCTGA
>JAKSOK010000137.1 GCA_024405615.1 Phascolarctobacterium sp. | reverse complement strand
AGCATCGTTGGCGGTGGTGACTCCGTAGCTGCTATTGAAAAATTAGGCTTAGCAAAACGTATTTCTCACATCTCCACTGGCGGTGGTGCATCCTTAGAATATTTGGAAGGCAAAGTACTTCCTGGCGTTGCTGCTTTGGATGAAGTTCGTCGTAAATTAATCGCTGGCAACTGGAAAATGAACAAAACTGTTGGTGAAGCTATTGAATTAGCAGAAGACATTGTTGAAGAAACCAATGGTACTTTAAATGAAGTTGTAGTTTTCCCGCCCTTTACTGCCTTAGATGCTGTTGCTGAAGCTATTGATGGCCGTAATGTTGGTTATGGTGCTCAAGACATTCACTGGGAAGATGCAGGTGCATTCACTGGTGCAGTTTCCGGTCCTATGATTGCAGAAATCAAAGCGGAATATGTTATGGTTGGTCACAGCGAAAGACGCACCATTTTCAAAGAAACTGATAAAACTGTAGCTGCTAAGATTATCGCAACCTATCGTAATGGGCTGAAACCTATGCTGTGCGTTGGCGAAAATCTGGAAGAACGCGAAGCTGGTAAGACCGCTCGCAAAATTAATATGCAACTGAAGAGTGCTTTAAGAGTAATTGCTCCTGAAGATGCTGTTAATCTGGTAATTGCTTACGAACCCTTATGGGCAATTGGTAGTGGCAAGGCTGCAACTGCACAAGATGCACAAGAGGTTTGCCGCATTATCCGTGAAAAAGTTGCTAAAATTTTCACCCCGGAAATTGCTCGTAGAGTTAGAATCCTTTATGGTGGTAGCGTAAACGAAAAGAATGCTGCTTCCTTCAATATTCCTGGTATTGATGGCGTTTTAGTTGGCGGTGCAAGCCTGAAAGCTGAAAGCTTCGCAGCTATTGTACGTAGTTTCTAATATAAAAATATAAAATCTAAGTTTTATCCTTATATGGCTATAAGCTTAGTGCTTGTAGCCATAAAGGAATTACGAAGATCGGAGAATAAAAATAATGGCAAAGAAGCCTGTTTTATTAATGATTTTAGATGGATGGGGGATTGCTCCAGCTACTGCAACTAATGCAGCAACGGTAGCACCTACACCATTTTTGGATAGTTGCTTTGCCAAGTATCCTCATACGACTCTTGAGGCTAGTGGTTTAGCAGTTGGTTTGCCGGAAGGCCAAATTGGTAATTCTGAGGTTGGTCATCTAAATATTGGCGCCGGTAGAATTATCTACCAGTCTTTAACTCGTATTACTAAGGCTATTCAAGACGGAGACTTTTTCACTAATCCCGTGCTAACTGAGGTCATGGATAAGACCAAAGCTGCTGATAAAGCATTGCATCTTTTAGGTTTGTTATCCGATGGTGGCGTTCACAGTCATATCGAGCACTTAATTGCTTTAGTCAAAATGGCTAAGCAAAAGGGAATTGCTAAGGTTTATGTTCATGCTTTCCTTGATGGTCGTGATGTTCCTCCTAAATCTGCTTTAATTTATATTAAACAGCTTGAGGAAGCAATGGCGGAAATTGGCGTTGGCAAGATTGCTACTGTTGGCGGTCGTTATTATGCCATGGATCGTGATAAACGTTGGGAACGTGTGCAAAAAGCTTATACCGCTTTAGTATTAGGCACAGCTCCTGTGCAAGAAAATGCTTCTGCAGGCATTGAAGCTAATTATGCAGCTGGCATCACAGATGAATTTGTTGAACCCTTTATGGTTAAAGGCGTAGAAGGACAAATTAAAAGTGGTGATGGCGTAATTTGCTTTAATTTCCGTCCTGACCGTGCGCGTCAATTTACACGTGCTTTACAGGATGAAGAGTTCCCCTATTTTGAGCGACCGAGTACTGCTTTACCAGTTAATTACGCATGTATGGCGCAATATGATGCGACCATTACTGCACCAGTGGCTTATCCTCCAGAATCTTATCAAGATACCTATGGTCAGGTTTTAGCTGCTGCTGGTAAAAAGCAATTACGTATTGCTGAAACCGAAAAATATGCTCATGTTACCTTTTTCTTTAATGGCGGCGTAGAAGAGCCTAATGCCAATGAGGATCGCATCCTTATTCCTTCTCCGAAGGTTGCAACCTATGATTTACAACCGGAAATGAGTGCGGAAGAAGTAACAGTTTCTCTACTCAATGCTTTAGCAGAAGACAAATATGACGCTGTTGTTTTGAACTTTGCTAATCCAGACATGGTTGGCCATACGGGTGTGCTAGAGGCTGCTATTAAAGCAATGGTCAAGATTGATGATTGTGCTCATCGCATTGTGGATAAAGTTCTTGAATTAGACGGAACTGTTTGCATAACTGCTGACCAT
Source organism: Phascolarctobacterium sp. (assembly GCA_024405615.1). Lineage (GTDB taxonomy): Bacteria > Bacillota > Negativicutes > Acidaminococcales > Acidaminococcaceae > Phascolarctobacterium_A. The sequence continues at coordinate 2,688 of JAKSOK010000137.1, read as the reverse complement.
GGCAACATTGAAAAAATGGTGGATGAACAGGGTAACCCACATACTGCTCATACAACTAATCTAGTTCCTTTCATTGTAGTTAATAAGCAAGGCTGCAGCCTCCATGAAGGCAAGCTTTGTGATATTGCTCCAACTCTGTTACAATTGTTAAATATGCCCAAGCCTGACGCAATGACAGGTGTAAGCTTAATAAATTAAAAAATAATTATGAGGTGATTTGCAAATGTCTATGATTACCGAAGTTTATGCTCGTGAGATTTTGGACTCTCGTGGCAATCCTACTGTTGAAGTTGAAGTTGTATTAGATAATGGTATTGTTGGTAGAGCAGCAGTTCCTTCTGGTGCTTCCACTGGCGTTCATGAAGCTGTAGAGTTGCGTGACGGCGATAAAGCTCGTTATCTTGGCAAAGGCGTTTTAAAAGCTGTTGACAATGTTAATGATGTTATTGCAGAAAAAATTATCGGCTTAGATGCTTCTCGTCAAGTTGAAATTGATGAAGCTATGATCGCTTTAGATGGTACTCCTAACAAAGGCCGTTTAGGTGCTAACGCAATTTTGGGCGTATCCATGGCTGTTGCTAAGGCTGCAGCAATCGATGCTGGTTTGCCTCTGTATTTATACTTAGGTGGTATTGGTGCTAAAGAATTACCCGTTCCTATGATGAACATCATGAACGGTGGCCAACATGCTGATAATAACGTAGATATCCAAGAATTCATGATCATGCCTGTAGGCGCACAAAACTTTGCTGAATGCCTGCGCATGAATGCAGAAATTTATCATAACCTGAAAGCAACTCTGAAGGCTAAAGGCTTATCCACTGCTTTAGGTGATGAAGGTGGCTTTGCTCCCAACCTGTCCTGCAACTCTGAAGCTCTTGATGTAATCATGGAAGCTATCGTTAAAGCAGGTTACAAACCTGGCAAAGACATTGTTTTAGCAATGGACGTTGCTGCTTCTGAATTCTATAAAGACGGCAAATATGAAATGGAAGGCGAAGGCAAATCCTTTACCTCTGAAGAAATGATTGAATACTTAGCTGATTTGGTTGCTAAATATCCTATCATCTCTATCGAAGATGGCTTGGCTGAAGATGACTGGGATGGTTGGAAAAAACTCACCAGAAAGCTTGGCAAGAAAATTCAATTGGTTGGTGATGACCTGTTCGTAACTAATGAAAGCCGTCTGAAAGAAGGTATTAAGAAGGGCGTTGCTAATGCAATCCTGATTAAAGTAAACCAAATTGGTACTTTGACTGAAACCTTTAATGCTATCGAAACTGCTAAACGTGCTGGTTATACCTGTGTAATTTCTCACCGCAGTGGTGAAACTGAAGATACTACTCTGGCTGATATTGCAGTAGCTGTTAATGCTGGTCAAATTAAGACCGGTGCTCCTGCTCGTACCGACCGTGTAGCTAAATACAACCAATTACTGCGCATTGAAGAAGACCTTGGTTTAGCTGCAAAATATAACGGCAAGGATGTTTTCTACAATATTAAATAATTTCCTAGAGTGAATTTTCATAATTTGCGATGAGAGGACGGAGCTTTCTTCGTCCTCTTTTTATCCAATTTTAGAAGAAATGCTTATGGAATTAGTTTTTTTGGAAGTTTTATTGCTTCGAATTTCTTCTGAATTGCGATAAAGCTTATAAATTTTCAAAAAGTATAAAATATTTTACATTTTTGTATAAAATTTGTATACTTTTAGTTGCTACTCTTCATAATTTGTGGTAAAATACTGTGGTACAAAATTGTGAGGAGGTAAGCTCTGTGATTGAAATTGTGTTGGAAGTTCTAGACGTAATTGTTTGCATAGCTCTCATTGCTGCAGTATTGCTGCAGTCCGGTAAGGGCGGCGGTATGGGAAGTACTTTCGGCGGCAATGACGGTGCTTTCTTTGGCAAAGGCAATGACCTGGACTCTTTAATGGCGAAAGCTACTATCTGGTTGGGTTCTGCATTTGCTATAATAACTTTAGCGCTGGCTAAAATCAACGCTTAGTTCATCATGTTACCTAGAGCGTACCCACGCTCTCGAAATTATTAAATTTTTATTTACGAAAGGGGTAAATGTCTTGGGTTCTTATTTATTAATCTCCATAGCTGTTGGCGTTTTGGCTCTTGCTGTTGCAGGTATGCTGTCCAACTCCATCAGCTCCGCAAATGCTGGTAATGACCGCATGAAAGAAATTGCTGGTTATATCCACGAAGGCGCTATGGCTTTCCTGGCTGCTGAGTACAAATACTTGGCAATGTTCGTAGCATTTGTTGCTGTTATCATCGGTATTTTCCTGAAACCTTTAACCGCTGTTTGCTTCGTAGCTGGTGCTGCATTCTCCATTTGCGCTGGTTACCTGGGTATGACCGTTGCTACCAAAGCTAACGTTCGTACTGCTGCTGCTGCTAAAGACGGTGGCATGCCCGCAGCTCTGAAAATCGCTTTCTCTGGCGGTGCTGTAATGGGCTTAGGCGTAGTTGGCCTGGGTATTGCAGGTGTTGCAGCTGCTTACATGCTGTTTGGTGATGTTGAAATCGTAACCGGCTTCGGTCTGGGTGCTTCTTCCATCGCTCTGTTCGCTCGTGTTGGTGGCGGTATCTATACTAAAGCTGCTGACGTTGGCGCTGACTTAGTAGGTAAAGTAGAAGCTGGTATCCCTGAAGACGATCCGCGTAACCCTGCTAC
>JAKSOK010000136.1 GCA_024405615.1 Phascolarctobacterium sp. | reverse complement strand
TTATGACACAGCAGCAGCTTACATATTTTTTAGAACTGGCAAAAACCTTAAATTTCACGAAGGTCCCCAAGCGATTCATGATTTCTCAGACCGCAGTATCCAAGCAGATACAGAGCCTGGAGGAAGAGATTGGAACAAGTTTGTTTGAAAGAGATGGTAAAAAGCTTGTACTTACTCCAGAGGGAAAAGTTTTAGCGGAATATGCAGAAAAACAAGCTAATGCTTTAAATAAAACTTTGAATAAGATAAAGGCCATGAAATATGGAGATTATTCCGAACTTTCCATAGGAATTGCCCAAACAAGTCTTATTCCTGATACGGCGAAATGGATTGGCAAAATGCATGAAAAACACCCAAGAATAAAGTGCGATTTTGTGAATTTTAATTTCTTAAAAATCATGGAGCTTTTAGATACTAAAATGTTAGATGTTGTAATAACTAGACAAATTAGTTCTGATGCGGATTTTCTAGCAAATTATGAGTATAAAGAAATAAAGAAACATGGTGTTGTTGCTCTAGTTCCACCTAAATATGATTTTGGTGATATCAAAGAGATAAGTTTGCAAGATATAGATGGTATGGATGTAATTTTACGTAACAAGCACGACCAACGTTTCTTAGAAAAATGTGCTAGGTATAATTCAGTACCTATCGTGCGAGCTCAATGTCGAAATAATCTTTTGAAATTAGCTTTAGTAAAAAACAATGTAGGAATAGGTTTTTTTGTTGATAGCATTTTGAATAGTAGTTTAATAGTTTGTTGCGATATTAAATGTTATCGGGTAAAAGAAATTAAAATGATTAATAAAACCTACGTCGTTTATCCTAAAGCTAAGAAAAATGCTCCTACAATAAAGTGCTTATTAGACGCGATATTTAGTGAAGAAGGATAATGTCATCATTAAATATTAAAGGGGCTTTGAAATAAACCGCTACCCATCAAGAGTACAATGAAATAATATAAAATTTTTCTAGGCTAGTACCTATTGGTGCTAGCTTCTCTTTTTATAATATGGAGTTTTGGTAAAAAATAAAACAACACAAAAAAGAAAAATGATGTATAATATTAATTAGTAATTATTTTTGTTAGCGGGTGAGAGGATGAATGAATTTTATAAAGATTGTTTAATATTAGACATGAAGCCTAATAGCATTGTACATCGTTACGCTGTTAATGGTAAGATTTCGGGAAATTTAGGTGCTATAACCTGCCTTGATAATGCATTGATAATATTGGTAAGTCCCATAGGCTGTGGCTTTCATTATCGCTATACTGTGCGTGCTCGTAATAAATTAAATGATGTAGATTGTGTAAATCTAAAGAATCAGGAGGTTGTTTTTGGTTCTCATGACAAGCTGGTAGCGCTCATAAAAAAGCTGGATGCAGAATATGCACCTAAAGCAATTTTCGTTGTTCCGTCTGTAGTGACGGATGTTATTAATGATGATTTGACTGGCATTAGTAATAGTGTTCAAACTGAGGTAAAGGCTAAAATTGTGGTTATTGTTTCGCAGGCCTTTTCTCATATGGATAAATCAAATTTTACTAAAAATTTAAAGAATACAGCTATGCAAAAGAATAGCACCAAACAGGTAAGCAATGTTCTTTATAAGGGCTGTGGCTATGTTGAGGTTATGGACGCTTTGGTCGAGCAGGTGATGGAGCCTCAGAAGATTGAGCCTAATAGCGTAAATATTGAGAGCTTTTTATGGGGTTATGGTGGTGCCACCAAGCTTGAGCGTATGCAAAATTTGTTGTTGCGTATGGGGATAAAAGTTAATACCTTTTTGCCTCTTGGTGACATTGATTCAATCAAAATAGCACCGAAGGCAAAGCTTAATATTGTACGTCGTAAAAAGTGGGCTGTCTCCATGAAGACGCGTTTTGGTACAGACTTCTTCCATCTTGCTATGCCCTTTGAATGGCATGGCTTTGATGATATATGCGAGTTTTACAGAGAGATTGGGAAGCACCTTGATTTAGAGACTTCTGTGGAAAAAATACTTCAAGAGGAAATAGAAAAATATAAAAGCAGATATGAGGAGCTGAAAACTCAGAATAGTAAGCGTAGGGCGTGCATTATTTCTGGAGGCGTAAGTAATATAGCAGAAACCTTAAAAGCTTATCATAAAAATTTTGGCGTAAGGGTTGCCAGCATCTGCGTAATTATGAATACTAGATTTGCTGAAGAAAATGGCTTAGATGACAGCATAATGAAACGTTTTTTTGCGAAGGCTGAAGAAGCTAAGCTCAGTATGAATTGTGATGCCGAGCTATATATTAATCCTTCTAAGGAAAAGCTAGAGGTACTTATGCAGGATTGTGATTATCTTATTTGCGGAAGAAACCCTCGTTATGCTAAGCTGAATAAACCAATTTTGCCGATGTATATAGATAGAGCAGCCTTTGATTTTGAAAGCTTTATGGAAATTATGGAAGAAGTTTCTGCAAAGATAGCCGAACCGTTGCAGTTGAGTAACAAATTGTTGCTCAATTGCATGGAATTTGACGATATTTTCTTTCCTAGAGAGGAAAAGGATTGCAATAGTAAGGCCTCAAGAGATATTTATACGGAAATGTGGAGGTTGCGTAAAAAATGAAAGCAATGGCTGGGTGCGCTTTGTTTGGCGCTGTAAAAATGCTGTCTGGAATTAAGGATGCTTTTGTTTTGCAGCATTCTGTTGTTGGTTGTAATTATGGAACCTTAATTTTGCAAAATGTTCATAAGAATTATGATGTTAGGCAGGCCTCTACCGTTATATATGAAAACGAAGTTGTATATGGAGGTCATGAGCTTTTAGCTAAAGGCATTAGAGAGGTTGATAAGGCTTTTTGTGATGATGCCATAAAAGTTATTTTTATTGTTAGTGGTTGTGTTCCTAATATGATTGGTGATGATGTTGAAGGTGTAATGGCAGAAGTAGCGTGTTCTAAAAAGCTGGTTCATGTTAAGGCGCCAGGCTATAATGGAGATTTTGATAGTGGTGCTGAGACTGCCTTGCTATCTCTGTTCTCTTTTGCTAAAAATTGCAGTAAAACAGAAGCTCCTAGCATCAATATATTGGGTGTTTCTGCTGATGATCCTTATGCGGAGCAGGATGTTGCCGAACTGCAAAATATCATGGGAAGTAAGGTGCTTGTGAATTGTAGTCTGCATGATACAAGTATTGAAGCACTGGAAAAGCTAAACGCAGCACACTTAAACATTGTTTTGGGCAATGGTGTAAAGCTTGCTCAAAAGCTGGAGAAAAGCTTTGGCGTGCCCTATATTCAATGTAAATATCCTTATGGTATTCATGGCATGATTGATTTTTTGCATATTCTGGAGGAAGCCATGCAGGTTGACTTTACCGCTGAATGTCAAAGGCTATATGAAAATGGTCAGAGTCTTGTAAGAAAAACAGCTTATTATTTAAGTACACTGTATCAACTGCCAGTAGCACTTGTAGGGGATAAGCTTCATCTAGAAGGAATGAAATGCTTTTTACGAGATGAAATTGGCATGAATATAGCTGTTTGTTTAGATGTTAAGGCTGGAGATGAAAGAAATTTAGAGCAGGAGCTGAAAAGCAAAAATGCAGCACTTTTGCTAGGCACGGGATTTCAACGAGAGCTGGCAAGAAAAATGCAGTTGCCGTTTGTAGGATATTGTTATCCTTTGCAGGATCAGCTTTGCTTAGCAACCGGCTTGATAGGTGGAATAGGAACTGCTCATCTTTTGGAAATGATTATAAATAGTGTTTTGCAGCAGGATTATAAGACGGATGGTATCTATCATCAGCTGTTAGATGGTAGGGGGGATAATGCATAAATGACCTTGGAAACACATCCTTGTTTTACAAATGGCTGTAGCGATTATGCCCGTATTCATTTGCCTGTAGCTCCAAATTGTAATTTGCAATGCAATTACTGCCTGCGTAAGTTTGATTGTGCTAATGAATGTCGTCCTGGAGTTAGCTCTAAAGTTCTTAAGCCCTTAGAGGCCTTTGAATATTATAAAAGCATAAAAGGAAATTTTGCGAAGCTTACAACAGTAGGTATTGCAGGTCCTGGGGATGCTTTAGCTAATTTTGAAGAGGTTTATAAAACCCTAAGCCTAATTAGAGCTTTTGATAAAGAGGTGTATTTTTGCTTATCTACAAATGGTTTGCTGTTACCAGATTATATTAATGCTTTAAAGGCTGTAGGCGTAGGCTACATAACAGTAACCGTTAATACACTTAATGCTAAAACTGCACTGCAGATATATGATTGTATGTATTTAGATAAACAAAAATGGCAAGGTCAAGAAGCTATGTCTTTTTTGTTAGCTCGGCAGCAGAAGGGAGTTAGAAAAGCGAAAGCTTTAGGTATAAAGGTTAAAATAAATACTGTTGCCATACCTTCGGTTAATACGGATGAAATAACTGATATTGCAGAGTGGGCAGCAGGCTTAAGCTGTGATGTAATGAATATTATTCCTATGCTTCCTGTTGCAGGTACAAAATTTGCGAAGCTTCCTGCTTTAAAGCAGAGCGTGTTACAGGATTTAAGAAAAAGTAGTAGTTTATATATAAGGCAAATGCTTCATTGTAATCATTGTCGGGCAGATGCTGTAGGTTGCTTGAAAAAAGAAAAGGGCTTTGAAAAAACTTAATGCTTTTTCAAAGCCCTTTTTATTTTTTAGTAATCATCTGTTATTTTAATAAGCTTATCAATATTAACGATAAGGATTAGATTTTTATTTATGATATAATAAACTAAATGCTAATTACTTCTAATAAATTAGCATTCTATATTTCAATTTTTGATGGCACGCGAAACTCGGCAAGCTCGGCTATGAAGAAATTGGATAAACTAATTATTGTTAGGAGATACGTGTATGAAAAAGAAAATGTTAGCTTCTGCTATTTTTATGGCAGTAGCAAGTGTTGGCTTCGTTGTAAGCGCTAGTGCTGCAGAGCATCTGAGCACTGATGTTGACCCGGTAGTAGTTGAAGGACAACAAGACGTGCTGCCTGGTGGTATGGTTGCTACTAA
>JAKSOK010000135.1 GCA_024405615.1 Phascolarctobacterium sp. | reverse complement strand
CTAAGAAATAAACTGCCTAAAATATAAAAAGCGATGAGACTAAATGCTCATCGCTTATTTTTTATAAAACAGCAATTTGTTCTTTAATACGTCTAAAGATTTCTTTTACCGGAAGAATTTCTTTAATCTTCCACATATTAGCACCAGTGAAGACTAGGCCTGTTTCTACATCACCTTGTTGTGCTCTGCTTAATGCCTTAATGATACAGAAATTATGCTTGCATTTCTTTAGGCATCCTTGGCAGCTCTCCGGTTTAGGAGCATGACCTTCTAAAGCTAATTTAGAGAACGGATTAATAAAAGCTCTGCCCTTATAGCCAACAGGACTATCTATTTGCACAATATCGTCCTTGTTCATCTTCAGGTAAAATTCTTTTAATTCTTTAGCACCATTAGATTCTTCACTTGCAGCAAAACGGCTACCCATTTGTACACCGCTAGCATGCATTTTTAAAAGTTCAGCAACATCATTGCCATCAACTGCACCACCAGCAGCAATTACAGGAATTTTTACAGCCGCTAGAACCTCGGGCAGAATTTCCTTTACAGAACGCTGAGTACCTAAATGGCCGCCAGCCTCAGTTCCTTCTACAACTACAGCAGAAGCACCTAAACTTTCAGCAATTTTAGCAAGTCTTGCAGTAGATACGATAGGTACAATTTCTACATTATATTTTCTGCCGATTTCAAACACATCACGGGAGAAACCTGCACCAGCAACAATCAAGTCAATCTTTTCTTGAGCAGCAGTAGTTACTAAAGTTAAAAACTCACGAGCAGCAACCATACAGTTGATTCCAATGATGCCTTTTCCTTTAGTCAGTTTGCGTGCGTTGCGAATTTCACCGCGCAGCTCATCAGTACTCATACCAGAAGCAGCAATTAAACCGATGCCACCCTCATTAGCAACTGCAGCCGCTAAACGAGAAGTAGACAATCTAATAGCCATACCGCCTTGAATAATAGGAATCTTAGCAACTAGCTTGCCAATTTTTAATGTAGGTAAATTCATTTATTAAGCCTTCTTTCTCAATCACTTTAACAATAATAAGCTCTAACACTTAAAGGTAAATTTCTTTTTCCATAGCAATTAATTTAGCATTATTTTTCTACAGAGTAAAGCAATTGCGTTAACTATATGTTTAATTAGCAGGGTTTTCTTCAATTAAATACTCAATTAAAAAGACACTCCTTCAAACTTAGTGTTCATAGGAGTGTCTTAATTATTTAGATATGTAATTTACGCTAATTCTTTGATAAATTCTTCCATTTTATCCATAGCTTTTTCTAGGTTTTCCATGGAATTTGAATAGGAAATACGTACTTTTCCAGGAGCATAGAAAGCCTCACCAGGAACAAGAGCGATAAGCTTTTCTGTGAGCAGTATTCTGCAGAAATCCACTGCATTTTTTATTACCTCGCCTTTATAGCTTTTACCAAAGCAGGAGCTAACATCTGGCAATGCATAGAAAGCACCTTTTGGGGTAACGCAGGTAATATTCGGCATATTGCAGAGTCTCTCAAGCACGTAAATTCTACGTCTAGCAAATTCTACTACCATGTCATTTAAGTCGCTCTGAGGGCCTTCTAGAGCCTCTACGCCAGCCTTTTGGGTAACAGAGTTAACAGACGTTACAGTTTGACTTTGAATCTTATTGATTGCTGCAATAACCTCAGATGCAGCAGCGGCATAACCTAAGCGCCAGCCAGTCATAGCATAAGCCTTAGAAAATCCGTTAATAGTAATTGTATGTGCTTTTACTTCATCTGATACAGAAGCTACAGAGAAATGCTTTTCTCCATCATAGCTAAGCTTTTCATAGATTTCATCAGCAATGATGTAAAAATTCTTCTCTACTGCTAATGCAGCCAAAGCTCTTAGGGTTGCTTCTTTATAAATAGCACCTGTAGGGTTGTTAGGAGTACAAATGATTATAGCTTTAGTTTTAGCAGTAACAGCCGCCTTAATAGCTTCAATATCTAAATCAAAGCCATTTTTTTCATCAGCAGGAACAAGCACAGGAACACCGCAAGCCAACTTAATAATCTCCGTATAGCTTACCCAACAAGGAGTAGGAACGATAACCTCATCACCTTCACTAACTAGAGCCATAACAGCGTTAAAAATAGATTGCTTAGCGCCAGCTGCAACGCTAATTTCACTTGGCTTATATACTATATTATTCTCTTTTTCTAATTTATTTGCAATTGCATTACGTAGCTCAGGAATACCCGCAACTTGGGTATATCTATTAAAACCATTCATCATGGCTGCAATAGCAGCTTTTTTAATATAATCTGGAGTATCAAAATCAGGCTCCCCAACATTAAGACCAATGATTTCTTTTCCCTGAGCCTTCAGTTCTGCTACTTTATTATTAATCTCTACAGTAGCGGAACCAGAAAAGTTTTTCATTCTTTCTGCTAGCATAACTTATACCATCCTATTCTACCAATCTAGGTATCTTCAAGCTTTATATTTTCATTATAGCATAGAATTAATCATAGTAAAATATGTTGCAAAAAGAAATTGTTTTACTAAAACCACTTTTCTCTGACTTAATTTTTTGCTACAATAAGGGTGAATATATTGCCCCAATTTGATAATAGGAGTCTACTATGAATTGTAAAAAACACTTAACTATAGCTACCTGCCTTGCAGCTTTTTTGACTACACAAGTTGCTTACGCAGCAGATTTAGCAATAAATAAAGCTTACGCTCCAGTAAAAAACTTAGAACAGATATCAACGCCTACAACAGAAGTTATCAGCTATGGTTTACTACCTAATCCTTTTAAGATTGTAACTGCTCCGGTACGAGCTGCCAAAGCAAAAATCAAAGCAGCAAAAAAGGCAGCAAAGCTAGCTAAAAAAGCTACTCATGCCGCTAAAGAAATCGGTGGCGATAACGAGGGAAAAGAACCAACTGGTGATTACGAAAGAACACCTTACACTAAGGACAGGTACTACCAAAAATCTAAAAAGAAAAAAGAGTCTCCTCGACCTGTAAGAAAAAGCTTTGAGGATTACGAGTTTGAAAATAATACAACTAGCCCAAATAACGAAACCATTGTTATAAGCAGGAATCCTATAAATAAAGAAAGTGCAAAATAATAAAAAAGCGCTGAACTCTCCACTAAGAGTTCAGCGTTTATTTTTTATAGAATTAAAGATCACATTGACGGGTATCTGTACAAATTTCACCACCACCTAGAACTACGTCACCACTATATAAAACCGCAGCTTGTCCTGGTGTTACGGCTCTTTGAGGCTCCTCAAAAGTAATTTGTATCCTCTTATCATCCAAAACTTTGACTTTAGCAGGTTGCTCCTGTTGGCGATAACGAATCTTCGCTGCACAGCTAAATTCCTGTGCAGGTGGTGCACCTGCTATCCAATTAAAGTTCTCTATTAAAGCTTCTTTAGAAAACAAATCCCTATTTTTTCCTAAAATAACTATGTTTTCTAGAGGACAAATTTGGCATACATAAAGTGGTTCATTATATGCTATACCCAACCCCTTGCGCTGACCTATAGTATAATGGAGAATCCCTTTATGCTGACCAAGAATCTCTCCTTTTTTATTTTTAAAAGCACCGCATGGATAATCCTTGCCTGTTTGCAACTTTATAACCTTGGCATAATCTCCATCGGGAACAAAGCAAATATCCTGGCTATCTGGTTTATTGGCATTAATAAAGCCATGTGCATCAGCAATTTTACGGGTTTCTGTTTTCTGCAGTGCACCTAATGGAAACAATAGATGTGCTAGCTGCTCTTGATTTAAGCTATACAATACATAGCTCTGGTCTTTACTTAAATCAACAGCCTTCTTCAAAACAAATTTCCCATCCTGTTTTTCAATGCGAGCGTAATGCCCCGTCACAAGCTTATCACAGCCTAGTAGCTTAGCCCTTTCATAAAGCTTTTCAAACTTCATGTAACGATTGCAGTCAATACAGGGATTAGGTGTAATGCCATTTTCGTATGCCTCAACGAACCTGTCTATGACCTGTTCTTTAAAAGCATCCTTAAAATTAAACACATAATAAGGCATGCCTAACTTAAAGGCTACACTTCTAGCGTCCTCGACATCATTAAGACTACAGCAGGTACGACCAGCAGCTATTCCTGCGGTAGCATTTTCATAAAGCTTCATGGTACAGCCGATACAAGAATATCCCTGCTCTAAAGTAAGTAAAGCGGCGACGCTACTATCTACGCCGCCGCTCATTGCGATTAAAGCCTTCATTTTAGATGACAGTGAGCGCAATCTTCTTCTGCAGGGAACTGACTGCGATCGTATTCAATACCATTATTATCATAATAGTTTTGTACAGCCTTTTTAATTGCTTCCTCTGCCAGTACGGAGCAATGCAGCTTGTGGGCAGGCAGACCATCTAAGGCTTCAGTTACAGCCTTATTAGTCAAAGTCAACGCCTCTGCTAAAGGCTTGCCCTTAATCAGTTCAGTAGCCATAGAGCTAGACGCAATTGCGCTACCACAACCAAAGGTTTCAAATTTTACATCTTCAATGACGTCATTTTCAATTTTTAGATAAATCTTCATGATATCGCCACAGACAGGATTACCTACCTCACCAATACCATTAGCATCCTCGAGCACACCAACATTTCTAGGATGACGGAAATGATCCATTACCTTTTCACTATATAAAGCCATAATTGTTCCTCCTATTTTGCAAATACATGGGGACGTTTGCCGTTAACTAAATCTCTCCAGAAAGGTGACATATTACGCAGATAAGTTACCACATCTTTTACGGCAGCAATAATTTCATCAATTTGTTCTTCAGTAATATCCTCACCAATGCTTAAGCGCAAGGAACCATGGGCTACCTCATGAGGTCTACCAATAGCCAAAAGTACGTGGCTTGGATCCAAGGAACCAGAAGTACAAGCAGAACCAGAAGAAGCACAAATGCCTTTATCGTCTAAGAGCAACAACAGGGATTCGCCTTCGATACCCTCGAAGCAGAAATTAACATTGCTAGGCAGGCGCTTTTCGGCGTCACCATTGAGTTCAGAATAAGGAATTTCACTTA
>JAKSOK010000134.1 GCA_024405615.1 Phascolarctobacterium sp. | reverse complement strand
CTATTTTACCATATATACACTTTATTTGCAATACTATAATAAACTCTTGAGAATAGAGTTCCAACTGTTACCCATCTCACGCCAAACTCGCTGTAAGCGCCTAAGACAAGGCATTTCGAGCATTTAACCGCAGGCGTACTAAAACGTACGTCGAGGATTAAAGCGCAGAAATAACGCAGTATTAGGCGCTTACAGTAGAGTTCCTACTGCTACCCAACTCACGCCAAACTCGCTAAAAGTGCTAGATAGCTAGGAAACACGAGGAGACGCAGCGAAGGCGTACTAATACGTACGTCGAGCAAGTCGACGATGGGTTGACAACGCTAGATAGTGCTTTTAGTAGAGTTCCCACAAAAAAAGAGCTCTTCTTTCGAAGAGCTCTTTTAAGTAACCCAAATTATCTACGGATACCCAATTTAGCAATAATAGCACGATAACGTTCGATATCTTTAGCTTGCAGGTAGTTCAGCAGGCCACGACGTTTACCAACCATTTTCAGCAGACCACGACGAGAATGGAAGTCTTTTTTGTGAACTTTCAGATGTTCGGTCAGTTCTTTAATGCGTTGGGTCAGTACAGCGATTTGTACTTCCGGAGAACCAGTGTCGCCTTCATGGCGTGCGTTGTCAACGATGATTTGAGATTTTAATTCGCTAGCGATCATTGTAGATTGCCTCCTATAAAAGAATAAATAATTGCCATATGCGGAGTAGTCGTTGGAGTAGCGAGCTACAAAGCATAGGTTCAGCTTGAATAGTATACCATACTGCAACTACAATTGCAAGCATTTTGTAAACTATTTTACATTATTAAGATAATCTTTTAGCTACTGCAGGATTTCCTGGCATTTGCTTTTATCCTGTTGCAATTGAGTAATCAGTGCATCCAAAGAGTTAAATTTTACCTGCTCTCTTATGGCAGCAACAAACTCAATAGTGATGGATTGGCCATAAATATCGTCGCTAAAATCGAAGATATGGGTCTCTAAGCGCAAGGAGTTTACATCCCCAAAAGTGGGGTTATTACCTATGTTCGCCATGCCCTTGTAGGAGCCCTGAGAGAGCCTTACACGCACTGCATAAACCCCTACAGGAGGAAGTGCCACCCTATTATCTGCCAGCTCCAGATTGGCTGTCGGGAAGCCCAATAAGCGTCCTCTTTCGTTGCCATGAGCAACTATACCCGTTATGGTATAAGACCGTCCTAGGAGCCTTGCAGCCGCCTCCACGTGCCCTTCTAGCAGCTTCTGACGGATAAGCGTACTACTTACAGCTTCTCCCTGTTGTTTCACCAGAGGACGTACCTCCAGACTGAAGCTGTTGTCCATAGCAGCCTCAGCTAACAGCTTACAGTTACCGGCGCCCTTATAGCCATAGGTGAAATTTTCGCCCACAACAATACCGCTAACCCCCAACAGCAAAAGCTTTTGTAAAAACTCCGCAGGACTAAGACTAGCCAATTGCCTATCAAAGGGCAAATCAATAAGCAGCTCAACTCCTAATTTTTCCAAAAGAGAGTATTTTTCTTCCTTTGTCAAAAGTGCAACCGGAACCCTTTCAGGACAAATAAGCTCCAAAGGATGATTTTGGAAAGTAAAAACAGCCAATAGGTGCCCTCTTTGCCGAGCTTGTCTTCTCGCAACATTAATAACATCCTGATGACCAACATGCAGACCATCAAAGGTACCTAGAGCAACAACATAACTCTTTTCACCTTTATGCAATTGTCCTAGTTCAGTAATAACCTTCAATTTGTATCTCCATTTTTATATTAAGATAAATTTTTCCTAAATCGCAGGATTAGTGTGCGACTGGCATCAAAAATATAGCGACAATACAGAAGAAAACTATGCGGAGAGACTTAGCCTAACTAAATCCCACCACAACCAAATTTATGTCTCGCAGAATAGTTTTCAACTCTGTGTCGCGTCATATTTTTGCTAGCCACAAAGCATACTAACCTGCGATTTACATAATATCATTCTTCTACATATACATAATGTTGCAGTATCTTATCCGCCTTAACCATTTCCTCAGTCACTGTTCCCAGTCCCAGAAACTCATCCCCAGGTCCCAGGAGAACATAACGACCAGCCTCAGTACCCCTAATAGTAGTTTTAACACCATTAGTAATACGTGCAGCTTGACGCCCGGTCAATTTAAGCTTAGGCAAATGGGCAACAGCCCCTAAAAGCTCGCCTTTACAAGCTTCTGGATTCTCTGCTATTTCCTGCAAGGTATGAGCATCATTAATTAAATATTGCCCAACCTGAGTACGCAGAAGGAAGCTCATAGTACCACAGGTACCTAAAGCCCTAGCAATATCTTCAACCAGAACACGAATGTAGGTTCCTTTAGAGCATTGCACTGCCATAGTAAGTTTATCAGCTGATAGATTCATCAGCTCCAGCTTATAGATTTCAATAGGTCTAGCCTCACGCTCTACCTCTATACCCTTACGAGCCAGTTCGTACAGCTTTTTGCCATCTACCTTCAAAGCAGAATACATTGGAGGCACTTGCATTTGCGGTCCTAAAAAGTTTTTTAAGACCATTTCCACAGCCTCTTGCTCTAAAGCCGGTACAGGTAATTCTTCAATCACAGTACCGCTATCATCGCCCGTATCCGTACGTTTGCCTAAGGTAAGTTCTACTAAATATTCCTTTTGCCCTTCCACTGCAAACTCCAGCAGTCGAGTCGCACTACCGGCAAAAACAGGGAGAACTCCTGCCGCGTCCGGGTCTAGAGTTCCCCCATGTCCTATTTTCTTAGTTTGCAGAGCACGCCTTAAAAAGGCTACCACATCATGTGAGGTCATAGCCGGTGGCTTTAAAACATTAAAAACTCCGTCCATGGTTGCTCCGTTATTTATCCATTTCTTTAGCAATAGCAGCCAAAACTTGGTCAACAGCCTCATCAATAGGTGCCATTACCGTACAGCCTGCAGCACGCACATGACCACCACCAGCAAACTGAACTGCAATTGCTGCCGCATCAGTTTTGCAGGTACGCATGCTTACGCGAGTCTTACCAGGCTCAACCTCTTTGAAGAATATGCCTACATCAACACCCTCTATATAACGAACAATGTTGACAAAGGTCTCCGTCGAGGTTTCTTTATTGTATAAATCATTAGTCAGCTTTATGTAAGCTACTCTACCCTCTAAAGCGAAGGTAATTGTAGGAAGCACCTTAGCTAAAAGCTGCATGGTAGCTACTGAATTCAAGCCCAGATTCTCATTAATCTCATTGGGATTAACCCCCAGCTCTAACAGCTTAGCCGCCTGGCGCATGGTTTTAGGAGTGGTATTGGAATAGCGGAAGGAACCGCAATCCGTGCTAATAGCAGTGTAGAAATTATCCGCCATAGCTTTATCCATTTCCCAACCACAGGTCTCGAACAAATCTACCATGATTTCGCCCACAGCCGCAGCCTGAGCATCAAGATAGAGATATTCGGCAAACTCCGTATTAGAAATATGATGGTCAATATTCAGCAGCTGCTTTGCTTTTACAACCTGATTGCAGATACCAATGCGATCCCAGGAGCTAGCATCAATAACTACAAATAGATCGGCAGTATATTCCTTGTCAGCCTCAGGCATTTGTGCTTTGGCAATACCAGGTAAAAAGCTAAAGCTTTTATTAATTACATCATCTACAAGAAGAGTTACCTGCTTACCTTGTTGCTCTAAAAAACGCATTAAACCTAAGGCAGAACCCAAGGTATCACAATCAGGGCTAACATGGCAACAAAAAATCAAACTTTTAGCTGCCAAAAGCAGTTCACCTGTTTCTTTAAGATTAAGCTTCTTGCTCATCAGCGTTCACTTCTTTCGGACCTCTTGCAGCGTCCTCTGCTTTTATTTTATTCAAAATGGTCTCAATATGAGCACTATATTCCATAGAGGTATCCTTTTTCAGGATTAATTGAGGAGCAAAGCGTAAACGAATACGCTTTGCAATTTCAGAACGCATATAGCCTAAAGCTTTATTCAAGCCCTTCCAGGCAGCCTCTTGCTCTTCCTCTTTACCATACATGCTAACGAATATAGTAGCATAGCTCATGTCATCAGTCAGCTCCACGCCAGTAACGGTAACACACTTAATGCGAGGATCCTTGGCATCAAACAGAATCATTTTGCTGAGCTCATTTTTGATAGCCTCTTGAACTTTTTCAACTCTTAATCTTGCCATTATTCTACAGCTACCTCTTCCATAGCGAAGACTTCAAATTGGTCGCCTTCCTTAAGGTCATGGAATTTCTCTAAGGTCAGGCCGCATTCGAAGCCTTGTTGTACTTCTTTAACGTCATCTTTGAAGCGACGCAGGGAATCAACAACGTCTTCGTTAATAACAATACCGTCACGAATAACGCGAATCTTAGAATGATTGGTAATTTTACCTTCAGTTACATAGCAGCCACAAATAAGCATCTTAGAAATGGTGATAATTTGACGAACTTCTACGCGACCTTGAACAACTTCCTTAAATTTAGGAGCCAGCATACCTTTGATAGCTGCCTCAACATCATTCAGAGCATCATAGATTACGCGGTAGGTACGGATATCAATCTTTTCTTTTTCAGCTGCATTACGTGCATTAGCATCAGGACGAACGTTGAAGCCGATGATTAAAGCGTTAGCTGCGGAAGCCAGAATTACGTCGGACTCGTTAATAGCACCAACGCCAGCGTGAACAACTACAACCTTAACTTCGTCATTCTTAATCTTTTCTAAGGAAGCCTTCAGTGCTTCGATAGTACCTTGAACGTCAGCCTTAACAACGATATTCAATTCTTTGATTTCGCCTTCTTTAATACGGTTGAACAGATCATCCAAGGAAACCTTGCCGCTAGCCTTTTGTTCTTCTTCCTTCTTCTTAGCCAGGCGTTTTTCTGCTACGCTACGAGCAATACGTTCGTCGGTAGAGTCCATAATATCGCCAGCCATAGGAACTTCGTTGAGGCCCAGTACTTCGACAGGAGTGGAAGGACCAGCCTTCTTAACCTTTTCACCACGGTCGTTTACCATAGCACGAACCTTACCATAGCACATACCAGCGATGATGGTATCGCCAA
>JAKSOK010000133.1 GCA_024405615.1 Phascolarctobacterium sp. | reverse complement strand
AATACACCTATTCTTTGCATCTTGCTTCCTCCTATTTAGCAAATTTCCTGAAGGCTGCTACAATAGCTTGTTGCGGCAAATCAGGATCAAAATTAGCCAGCATTTCCGGTGTCAGCTTATTCATACCCTGTTGACGGATAGTGGTTAAGCGAACTGCCTCCATAATTTCTGCAGGACTTACGCCACGGGGACAACGGGCAGCACAAGTAAAGCAGGAAAGACATTTCCAGGGGGCTTCAGCCTTCAATAGGCATTCATAGTGGTCATTAATCATGAACCAAACCATACGGTTAGGGAGATTATCCATCTCACTGCCTGCAGGACAGTTAGCACTGCAGCGACCGCATTGGATACAGCGATTAAAAGGGGTGCTGATAAGAGCCTTCAGCTCTTCCATAGCATGGGAATTAGCCATTATTGCGCACCTCCGATTCCTAAAGCTTCAGCTAAAAGCTCGGTGAAATAGGTTACTTTAATCTTGTTATCAGTTGCATTAGCTACTAAATTATAAGCGCACAAGGGGCAGGCGGTAATGAGTTCATCTGCACCCTCATCCAATGCATCACCAACGATTTCATGAACCATTTGCTCGCATATTTTTTTGTTGGTAATAGCCATGTAACCAGCACAGCACTCGTTACGCATATCATAGATAACCGGAGTTGCACCTAAAGCTTTGATAAAGTCTTCAATAATTTGTGGATTTTCTGGTTTATCAAAGGCCATGACACCTGCAGGTCTCAAAAGCAGACAACCATAGTAAGCACCAATTTTACGACCCTTTAAAGGATTTACGACTTTTTCTGCCAGCTTATCAAAGCCGATAACATCACGCAGAAATTCTAAATAATGATATACTTGGGTTTCACCAGTATATTTTTTCTCCAACTGTAAATAATTGTTTACCTTCAGTTGGATGTCCTTATTGAACTTCATGTCGTTATTTACGCGTTTAATAACGTGATGACATGCACTGCATAGGGTGATTAACGGACCACCGATATCGCGAGAGTTCGCTAAAGCACGAGCGGCACTTAAGCGTTCTGCAATTGCATCGGGAGCCATGGGATAAACTGCACCACAGCATTGCCATTCCGGTAGCTCTGCCAGGGGAAAGCCTAGTGCTTCTGCACATTTACGCGCGGTAGCGTCTAAAGCTTTAGCCTTTGTGGATAGGGTACAACCAGGATAATAGTTGTAGGCCATCGTGATTCCCTCCTTGCCTAAATTTTAGTAGCAATTACATATAATAATTAGGAATATTCTTTAATAGCATATAAGTATCTACTATAACATATATATTCTATCAAAAATAATGATAAAATGTAAGGGGGAAAAGCAAATTTTTGGACAAAATTTATCCAAGAGGGACAATATATGTCCTGTTAAATTAGCATGTGCTAACAGGACTTAAAGCGGAAATAAAAAATAAATATGAATTTTTACTCTGAATTTCCCGGTTTTCTACTGTTTGAAAATAAAAAGCTTGAAACAAGATTTACTTGCTTCAAGCTGTAAGGTTTATTTTATAGATGTTCGAGAATTTCTTTAGCGTGAGGTAGAATAACATCAGGCTTAATATTGCCGTTTTCTACATCCTCCATGGTTGCTTCACCTGTCAGCACTAGGATGGAAAGAATATCGTTGTTGAGACCGAAAGCGATATCGGTGGACAGACGGTCACCGACCATGGCAATTTGATCTTTGGAGAAGCCGGTTTTGTCTAAAACAACGTCAACCATGAATTTAAAGGGTTTACCGAAGATGTGTAACGGAGATTTACCTGTAGCTGTTTTGATCAACTCCAGCATAGCGCCTGTATCGGGAATGAACTCACCACCTTCAATAGGGCAGCGAACATCGGGATGGGTAGCAACATAGGGAACGCCTTTATCGATAAGGCGGCAAGCAATTGTCAAATTCGCATAGGTCAGCTCCTGGTCAAAAGCAACAACTACGTAGTCAGCGCCTTCTTCTAAGGTCTTGGTGATGGTGAAACCGGCTTTGGTAACGATACTTCTGAATTCTTGGGTTCCCAAAACGAAAAGACGTGCTTCAGGTTTGATTTTTGCCAGCCAGTTGGTGAAAGCATCCGTAGAAATGAGAACATCCTTATTTTCAACAGGAACGCCAAGGCCATTCATCTTTTTAACGTAATGCTCATGGTCTTTGGAGGAGTTGTTGGTTAAGAGATAGTAGCTACGACCTGCTGCTTTTAGCTTATCGAAGAAACCTTCCATGCCAGGAATAAGGGTGTTACCCAGATTTATAGTGCCATCCATATCAAAAAGAAAGCACTTTATATTTTTAATACGTTCTAAATTATTCATGTTCAAATCCTTTGGTTTTTCATATTTTAAAAAGCGGCCCCATAGGAACCGCTTTTATTATAGATTTTAGCCTAAAAGCAGACGGTCGCTATCCAGGGAATTACCAGCTGCTTTTTCAAACATTGCCAGCAAATCAGGAATATCGAGACATTGCTTTTGTTCGCCCTCTACGTCGATGATAATATTGCCGTTGTGCAGCATAACAAGACGGTTGCCATAGCGGAGTGCGTCGCGCATATTATGAGTAATCATGATAGAGGTAAGTTTATCACGATTAACGATTTTTTCGGTCAAGGAAAGTACTTTAGAAGCGGTTTTGGGGTCTAATGCAGCAGTGTGCTCGTCCAATAGCAACAACTCAGGTTTTTTGAGGGTTGCCATTAAAAGAGTCAAAGCTTGACGTTGACCACCACTTAACAGACCAACCTTAGCTGTCATACGGTTTTCCAGACCTAAATCCAGTTCCTTTAGCAATTCAAAGAAACGATCATGGTCTTTAGAACTGCAGCTCCAGCTGAAGCCGGGAGTTTGACCACGACGGCTAGCAATTGCTAGATTTTCCTCAATGGTCATGCCTGCAGCAGTGCCCAGCATAGGATCTTGGAAAACACGACCGATAAATTGAGCTCTTTGGTGCTCAGGTCTTTGGGTAATGTCTACATTATTAATAATGATTTTACCTGCATCAATGGGCCAAACGCCTGCAATAGCATTTAGCATAGTGGACTTGCCTGCGCCGTTACCACCGATAACAGTTACGAAGTCGCCAGGTTTAAGGTGAAGGGAAAGACCATTTAAGGCTCTCTTTTCATTGATGGTGCCGGGGAAGAAAGTTTTATAAACATTTTCTACGCGTAGCATTAGTGCACCACCTTTCTAGAGGATAACTTTTGTTTAAACAGAGGCATAGCCAAAGCGATTGCTACTAATACCGCAGTAAAGAGTTTCAAATCGTTAGGAGGCATGCCCATTGCCAAAACAGCAGCAATTACAATACGATAAATTACAGAGCCAAGGACAACGGAAATAAGGCAGTTGGCAAAGCTGCGAGTACCAAAGAGTACTTCACCGATAATTACAGATGCCAAACCAATAACGATGGTACCAACGCCCATGCCAACATCCGCAAAGCCGTTGGATTGAGCAACTAAAGCACCGGAAACTGCTACCAGACCATTGCTGAGTAATAAGCCAAGAATGATGGTATTGTCTGTATTTACGCCTTGCGCACGAATCATTTGCTGGTTGAAACCGGTAGCACGTACGGCAGCACCAATTTCTGTGCCAAAGAACCAGTACAGGAAGAGGCTGACAATAGCGGTTACTACGAAGCCAACAATGAGAGTACATTCACCACTGTTTAATCCAGTAAGATTACGAGCAATTTTAAAGGTTGTATCAACGCCCAGCAGAGGGATATTAGCTTTACCCATGATACGCAGGTTTACGGAATAAAGTGCAATCATGGTTAAGATACCAGCAAGCAGAGCAGGAATTTTCATTTTTGTATGGAGTAGACCGGTTGCGATACCTGCTAATGCACCCAAAACGAAGGCTGCAATAATAGCGGTAAGAGGTCCGTAGCCTGCAACCATCAGAGAGGCTGCAATTGCTGCGCCTAAGGGGAAGCTGCCTTCTACAGAAAGGTCAGCGATATCTAACACGCGATAGGTTATATATACACCCAATGCCATAACTGCCCACAAAAGACCAATAGCAATGGTGGATATGGTTAAGCTTACCATAAGAGAATCCTCTTTCTTTCAGATTGGAGCAATACTATAAAAATGAGGGGCTGTCTTGGTAGAAAGCCCCTCAGCTTTGTTAATGATTATTTAACTACTTCAGCGTTTTTCAATACTTCAGCAGGAATCTTCAGACCAATTTTGTCTGCTTCCTTTTGATTGATGAGAGCCTTGAATTCTTTTTGGCCTTGAATTGCCATGTCAGCAGGTTTAGATTTACCAGCCAGGATGTCTGCTGCCATTTCGCCAGCTTGTTTGCCCAGGTTGTAGTAGTTAACACCTAAGGTTGCAACGCCACCAGCTTTGCACATGTTTTCTTCGCCGCAGATAACAGCCAGTTTAGCTTCTTGGGTAACGATGGACAGAGTAGGCATAGCAGATGCCAGAATGTTATCGGTAGGAATGTACAGAGCGTCTACTTTGCCAACTAAGCTGCGAGCTGCTTGTTGGATATCGTTAACGGTGGAAACGGTTGCTTCAACAACTTTAACGTTTTTCTTAGCTGCAGCTTCTTTCAGGATAGCGATTTGCAGTTGAGAGTTAACTTCGCTGGAGCAGTAGATGGTACCAACGGTTTTAGCGTTAGGAACAATCTTCAGCAGCAGGTCTAATTGAGCTGCTACAGGGTTCATATCGGTAGTACCGGTTACGTTAGTGCCGGGTTTGTTATTGTCTTTAACCAGTTTAGCTGTTTTGTAGTCGGTGATTGCAGAACCAACGATAGGAATATCGCTAGTAGCATTTGCTACAGTTTGAGCAGCCGGAGTTGCAATTGCATAAATCAGGTTAACTTTATTGTTTACAAAACGTTGAGCAATGTTTTGCAGGTTGGATTGGTCAGCTTGAGCATTTTGACGATCATAGGTAACGTTCTTGCCTTCTTCATAGCCTTTACCCTTCATGCCGTCAACGAAGCCTTTGTTAGCAGCGTCTAGAGCAGCATGTTCTACTAATTGAACAATACCTACATTAACTTTAGCGGGAGCTTTCGGAGCTTCAGCTTTCTTTTCGCCGCCACCGC
>JAKSOK010000132.1 GCA_024405615.1 Phascolarctobacterium sp. | reverse complement strand
ATTAATAAGAAAAACTTATTGATAATGTACTTTGTTTAGTGTACAATTGTGGTGAAAATCAATGAAAGGAGAGAACATATGAATATTCAGGTTTATAAATCCTTTTTGACGGTTGTGGGATGTAAATCATTTACTTTGGCAGCTAAAGCACTTAATTTTTCCCAGCCAACTATAAGTAATCACATAGCAAATTTGGAAGAAATCTACGGAGTAACTTTTTTTGCCAGAGACGGAAAGAATGTTTATTTGACTGCTGCAGGAAGTGTTTTTGTTCCTATTGCCAAGCGTATGATTGAGGAATATGAAGCGGGAATAGAGGAGATGAGTGCTTTCCACGAAGAGGGAGACGTGTTAAGAATTGCTGTATCTACACAATTTATTAATAATTATTTAGTACATATATTAAATAAATTAAAAGATGAATTTCCTGAATTAGACATCTCTGTAGACCGCCGTATGACGATTCCAGACGCTATTGAGGACACTTTCACGAAGAAAAAGTATGATTTTGCATTCTTACATATGGATATGCAGCCCATGTATACTAAAAGGATAAGATTATGGGGTCAAAGGTTAGTTTGGGTTGTAGGAAAAGATTTATATGAAAAGCAAAATAAAAATAATAATATTTATGATTATCCTTTTATAGGTTATGGTAGTTTTACAGAATATTATCCATTGCTTGCATCTGCAGTAAAATTAGAAAACTTTACTTCAAAATTTAGTTTTAATGACTCCGAAAGCATATTAGAAGCTGTAGTAAATAATTATGGTATTGCTGTTGTTCCAGAGATTAAAGTTAAGCGTTATCTAGAGCGTGGAGAAGTAGTATGTTTCCCGGACAAATATTCTATTTCTTTGCCTGTAAATGTATTATATGACTTAGAAATGAATATGACACCGTCTAAAAAGAGATTTTTAGACCTCCTTTTAGCGTCCAAATTGTCTTAATTTTCAGATTAGTTTTTGTAATTAATATTGAAAAAAAGATAATTTTCTTTGTGATTTCATTTAGTATAAAATAATTTCGGCTAAAAATTCTCTAGAGGAGCGAGAGTTTTAGTTAATTTTAGCAAATTGCTATTAAGGAGATTATTTATGAGCAAAGAAAATCAAACTCAAAAACGTAAACCTACATTTTTAGAAGCTTTTCTGCCCATCGTTGCTATGCTGGTTATTTTAACCTATGGTAAAGGTATTAAAGGCTTCAATACTGAACCGTTGCTGCTCTTAGTTGCAGGTGTTGCAGCAATCATTGCTTTCCGTGTTGGTGTAACCTGGGATGAGATTCAAGAAGAAATCACTCTTAAAATCGCAAAAGGTATGCCCGCAATCATGATTCTCGTAATCGTAGGTGCAATGGTTGGTACCTGGATGGCTTCCGGTACTATTCCTATGATGATTTACTATGGTGTTCAATTGGTTAACCCCCAATGGATGCTTGTTACATCTTTCTTAATTACCGCAGTTGTATCCGTAGTAACCGGTACCTCTTGGGGTTCTGTTGCTACCATGGGCGTTGCTTTAATGGGTATCGCTTCTACTCTTGGTGTATCTCTTCCAGCTACCGCTGGTGCAGTAGTTGCTGGTTCCTACTTCGGCGATAAACTCTCTCCGCTGTCTGATACTACCAACCTGGCTCCTATTTCTGCAGGCAGTGAACTTTATGAACATATTTACCATATGTTGTATACCACCATTCCCGCAACAATCATCTCTTTGGTAATCTATGGTTTCGTTGGCAGCAATGCAACTGTTACTGGTGCAGTAAACTCTGCTTCTGTAAGCAAAATGTTAACTCAATTAGATGCTATGTACAGCTTCAGCATCGTTCTGATTTTACCTGTAATCATCGTACTGGCTGGTTCCTTAATGAAGAAACCTACCATTCCTGTAATGCTTCTTTCTACTATAGTAGCAGGTCTTGAAGCGCTGTTCATCCAAAACATTACCTTGAAAAACGTTTTAGCATCCACCGTTGGTGGTTTCAAAGTTACCATGATTACTGCTGAAGGTTTCAAAGCTGCACAAGCTGCTCCAGAAGTTGTTAAACTTTTGAATCGCGGCGGTATGGCTGGCATCATGGGTACCACTCTTCTCGTATTCTGCGCATTCTGCTTTGCAGGTATCATGAGTAAAGCTGGTTGCCTTGACGTTGTTCTTGAGAAAATCCTTAGCGTTGCTAAATCCACTGGTGCACTCGTTTCTGCAACTGTTGGTTCTTGTATCGTAATGGGTCTTACCACTGGTAACTCCTACCTGTCCATCCTTGTTCCTGGTGAAATGTTCCGCGATGCTTATAAAGCGCGTGGTTTAGCAGCAAAGAACTTGTCCCGCACATTGGAAGACTCCGGTACCGTATTTGTGCCGTTAGTTCCTTGGTCTGCTGCTGGTGCATACATGACTTCCTGCTTAGGCGTTGAAACTCTGGATTATGCTCCTTGGGCAATCCTTTGCTATGCTGGTTTCATGATTGCTATCTTCTATGGTTTCACCGGTATCGGCATTGCTAAATTAGAAGACGAAAAGAAATAATTTAAGATTTAGAATTTGACTTTGTTATAGTTTGTGATAAAATGGCAAGCGCAATTTTAATCAAAAATGCTAACCTGTATGCCCCTGAACCTAGGGGTATACAGGACATTCTTATTATTAATCAATCTATTGTAAAAATCGCTCCTCAGCTAGACCCCTCAGCTATCGGACTACCTTTGAATGTGATTGATGCCAATGGACGTAAAGTTGTTCCAGGTTATGTGGATCAACACGTGCATATTATTGGCGGTGGTGGAGAAAGCGGTCCGTATAGCCGTACTCCCGAAATGCTTTTAAGTGATATTACAACTGCTGGTGTAACAACCTTGGTAGGTGTTTTAGGTACAGATGGTACAAGCCGTCATTCTGAAACCCTGCTTGCAAAAGCAAGAGGGCTCACTCACGAAGGCATTACTGCTTATATGTTAACTGGTTCTTATGAACTTCCTTTACATACTATTACAGTAGATGGACGTAAAGACATCATCGTAATAAATGATTGCCTTGGTATTGGTGAAATTGCTTTATCCGACCATCGCAGTTCTGAACCGACTAAGGAAGAATTGAAACGCGTTTTAACCCAAGCGCGTTTAGGTGGCATGCTTTCTGGTAAGGCTGGTGTAGTTCAATTCCATATGGGTGTTGGCAAAAAAGGCATGGAAATGCTTTTTGAAATTCTTGAGGAAAGTGAAATTCCTGGCAAGCATATGATTCCCACTCATGTAAATCGTGCTTTCCATCTGTTTGAACAGGCTAAGGAATTAGCTCGCAAAGGTGGATATATCGATATTACCTCTGGTATTAGAGAACAGGACGGATTCCCTGCTTGCGTAAAGCCAAGTGATGCTATTGCTGAACTTTATAAAGAAGGCATTCCTATGAAGCAAGTAACTATGAGTTCAGATGCCAATGGTTGTATGAGCGTTGTTTTAGAGGATGGAACTGTAAGACAATTAGCTGTAAGCATGTATTCCTTGCACGAAGAAATTAAGGATGCCATTTTGGCAGGTGTTCCTGTGGAAGTTGTTCTTTCTGTAGTAACTTCCAATCCTGCACGTGCTAATGGCCTCTATCCTCAAAAAGGTTGCATTGCTGAAGACAGTGATGCTGACTTAGTTGTACTGGATGAGGACCTGGAAATTGCTACCGTCATCGCAAAAGGAAAAGTGATGGTAGAAGAAAAGGTAGTAAAAGTAAAGGGAACTTTTGAAAGATAATTTACGGATATTAGGAGAGAAAACAATAATGATTAAATTATTGAAAAATGCCCAAGTTTTTGCTCCTCAACCTTTAGGTATTAAAGACGTCCTGATTGTTGGAGACAAAGTTTGCCGCATTGAAGATAAAATTGAAGGCTATGAAGGACTTCCTGACGTAGAAGTTTTTGATCTTGCAGGGAAAAAACTTATTCCCGGTTATATTGATATGCACGTTCATATCACTGGTGGCGGTGGTGAACAAGGTCCCGCTTCTCGTGTACCTGAATCTCAATTGAGCGTATTCTTACAAAATGGTATTACCACTTGTGTAGGTCTCTTAGGTACTGACGGTATTACTCGTAGCATTGAAAATCTCATCGCTAAAGCAAGAGCATTGACTGAAGAAGGTATTACTGTTTATACCTTAACCAGTTATTATGCTTATCCTCCCACAACTGTTACTGGTAGCGTTGAAAAAGATATTGTAATGCTTACCCCTATGATTGGTGTAAAGATTGCTGTATCCGATCACAGAAGCTCTAATCCCACTGCAGAAGACTTGATTGCTGTAGGCGTTCAAGCACGTCGTGCTGGCTTAGTAAGCAACACTGCTGGTTTAGTTACCATGCACATGGGTAGTGGCAAAGGCAGATTAAATCCTTTGTTCGAAGCTCTTGAAAAGAGCGATATCCCCATGAAAAACTTCCTGCCTACTCATATGCTGCGTTGCCCTGAATTAATTGAGGATGGTGCTAAACTTGTTCGTATGGGCGGCTTTATGGATTGCACTGCTGGTTCTGATGACAATGAAGTTTATGTTAACGCTGACAAACTGTATGATTTATTGCATATGGATGGTGTTACTTCTGAAAACGTTTCTATGTCCAGTGACGCTTTTGGCAGCCAACCTAAATTTAACGAAAAAGGTGAATGCATTGGTTTGACATATGCTTCTCCTAAGTATTTGCATAAGACTATTAAGATTCTTGTTGAAAAAGGCATGGCTTTGGAAGACGCAATTAAACTTTTGACATCCACTCCTGCAAAACTTATTGCTAAAGAAGGTATCAAAGGCTGTGTTGCTGTTGGAGCAGATGCTGACCTTTTGGTTCTTGACGAAAATCTTGATATCGACGGTCTGTTTGCAAAAGGCAAAACCGCTATGTGGGCTAAAGAACTGCTCATGAAAGGTAGATTCGAATAAGTATATTATTATTAAATTGGCAGGTGTTCTTTGTGGATACCTGCCAATTTTAGGTTAGGAAAACTTTTATTCTACTTGTTACATATGAAAAATGAAGTAATTGGAATTAGATTATTTAATTTATTTAGAAAATTCTGTCTTTATACGTTTTAACAATAGA